>NZ_RZSG01000179.1:0-9331 GCF_003997725.1 Mesorhizobium sp. M4A.F.Ca.ET.050.02.1.1 | reverse complement strand
CCGCGCCGAGCTCGCCGGTCGCCCCTACGAGCTGGTGTCGGTCGCCGGCGGCTGGCAGCACCGGACGAAGAAGGTCTTTGGCGACGCCATCCACGCCGCCTTCGGCAGGCCGGAGGGGGAGGGTGCAAAAGAACTGTCGCAGTCGGAGGCGCTTGTCCTCATGTGCATCGCCTATTTCCAGCCGATCACGCGCGGCGAGTTGTCGAGCTTTTTCGGCAAGGAGGTGTCGCGCGATCTGATCGGCGTGCTGCGCGCGCAGGGGCTGATCGCTTCGGGGCCGCGCAGCCCACAGCCGGGCGCGCCCTACACCTATGTGACGACGAAAAATTTCCTGTCGCAGTTCGGGCTCGACACGCTGCGCCAGCTGCCGGATTTCGAGGCGCTCGAGGACGCCGGGCTGCTGTCGAGGGAAAAGCTTCTGGCCGGCGACATCATGCCTGAGTTTTCCGATCGCGATGAGGGATAGGTCAGGTCAGTTGGCAATCCAAAGGCTCTTGAGCTCGTGGCCGACAGCCCACTGGGCAGAGGTCTGAGTTTCATTGCATTTGGTCTCATAGGGGTCGCGAACCATTTGGAATTCGTTGTCGACGACGGCGCCGAACAGGAAGCACTCGTCCTTGTACTGGCCCCGCTCCGCGCTCGCCATCTTGACCGTCGCCTTGACAACGATGCCGTCTAGATTGCGACCCTTCCAATTGACGGTGCCGTAATCCTCCACCGCGGAGATCACGTCTGTGGCCTTCCAGTTGTCTTGCGAAAGGCCCGCGTTCCACTTTGCGAAATCAGGGAACAGGGTCTCCACATTGATCCCGGAGGAGGTGTTGGCCTTGTCTGCGCTACCCAGGACGGTCCTCTTCAGGCTCTCCGAGAACAGGTTCAGCAATGCGGTCGCGGCAGGTCCGTTTTTCTGGCGCAGATCCAACTGGCGGGCCGATTGCGAGCTCTTCTCGTCTGCCTCGCGCTGGGCAGCGATTTTCTTCTCCTCGTCGGCGGCCACGCGCTTGGCCTCCGCAGCTTTTATTGTTTCCTGCTTGGCCGCATCCAGTTTGGCCGCGGTGCTGGCTGCTTCGCTACGGTCGAGCCACACCGGGGCGAAGACAAAATGGACGCCGTCGCGCGCCAACGCTTCAGAGGTGGCTTTCAGGTTGGCGGCCGACGCGTAGAGTACCCGGCACTGTTCGTGCCGTACGTCCTCGTAGGCTTTGTCGATCGACGGATATGAGACCGTGCTTCCCGACATACCTGCGAAATCAGCTATCTTGCCAATTGTCGCTTCGTGCACCGCAGCATTGCCATCGACTACGCTGCAGATCCGGTCGGACGAACTCGTTAACAGGATGCCACCAAATCCCTCGCGTGTTCCTGACGCTACCTCCTGAGCGATCTTCAGGGCCAGTGTCTGGTCTGACTCCATGCGGGCCCTAATGTCTTCGAAGCGGATAGGATCGAACACCCGGAACGTCTTGTCTTCCATCCCTTCGAGGTAGGCCGCCTGAAGCGTTGGCGGGGCCTCCAGGAAAGTCTTGCGCTTGACCAGAAAGAGGTCGGCGCCATCGAGATCGTTCGCCCCGCAGTCCGACTTGACGTTTATTGCCTTGCCTCCCAGCGGGTCGATGGCAGCGAGAAGGGCTTTGTCCAAGGCAGGTGTCCTCTCTGGGCCGAACAAGCAGATCCACGCCTGGTTCTTCGTCAGCGAGAACTGTCCGGATATCGTGCGCAGGAGAGAAGGTGCCTTCGGGCCTGCATTGTAGAGGATGACCACGTCCTCTAGCGGGCCGCGGAGGAGCGCCTTGTTCAGTTCGGTAACTGCATAAGTTGCGCTGTTGCTCTCCTGGCTCGCGCTGTTTTCCGACTGGCTGTCAGTGGCCTTGGCAGCATCCAGTTCACCCGCCAGGGCCTGCCGCGCGATCATCGCCCGCACGCCTTCTTGTGCGTCGGTCAGCGAGTCCAGATCGTTCGTGTCGGAGATTTCGTCGAGTGCCTTCACCTCCTCAACGACCTCGGGAAGCTTGGCGGATGTCAGATGACTGCTCATCCAGTTCTTGAGCGGCTGGCGGTCGGCCTGGAGCTCGGCGAAGATTTCTGCCTTCTGCTTTTGGATCGCCGCGGCGCGCTCCTTGTCCCTCGACGCTGAAAACTCGGCGTAGCCGGGCACGGCCATGAGCAGGTTGGTCAGTCGGAGCGCCGAACCGTTCAAGGCATCTGTGGAATCGGTCTGGACTTGCGCGTTCAGCGCGGCGGCCTGGCCAGCGATCTCGACCAGGTTGGAAGTGTCAGGGTTCAACTTCAGGAAGGTTTCGGCATCAGATAGCAGCGCTGCTGCGGCAGCTCTCGCGGCTTTCAACTTCCGGGCCTCCGACTTGTCGTACGAGGCCTTGTCAGAAAAGCCCTTCTGCTTGGCGTCGCGGTAAGCGGCGGGGTCGGAGAATCCCGACGCGCGATAAGCGACCAGCTCCGCCCTGTTTTGAATGCCAAGCTGCAGGGCGGCTCGATACTCATTGGCTGCATCGAATCCACCTGTCTGGGCACCTTGGTATTCATCGCGGTTGCGAAAGCCACCTGACACGGCGGCATCGTAGTCACGCTGCGTCATGAAGCCCATGCTCTTGGCTTGCGCGAATGCGCTCGCCGAAGTGAAACCGCCGGCCTTCGCGTCGCTGAAGCTCTGGGCATCCGTGTAGCCGAGAGCTCGTGCGTCGTTTCGCTCCTGGTCGCTGTGGAAGCCGTCGCCTGCGTTACGTTCGATCTCCGTGAGGCTGTATTCTGTAAGCAAGTCCCCGGTCTGCAGGTCAAAGCGCGACTGGTACACTCGGAAGGCTTTTACCGTCGTTGGTCCGATCAGGCCGTCGACAGGGCCGGAATAGAGGCCAAGCCTCGACATCGCCGCCTGGAGCCGTTGGACAACCCTGAGATAGTTGGGCTGCGTCGCAAAGTCGAACGAGGCTCCTCTCTGGTAGGACATCCAGACCAACCCGTCCAAGCCGTCCCCGCGCGAAAGGAACGAATCCTGAGGGATGATGTGCAGTTCCTTGAGCGCGGCCAGGTTCGCCTTCGCTTTGTCCTGGTAAAGCGTCCCGGCGACGACCGCAAAAACTCCGTTTCTGCTATGCGCGACCAGCGTTGGTCCTAGGGTCGGTGCGTAAGACTGCGCAAGGGCGATTGCCTCTTCTTCACCAGGTCGGCTCGATACAACGAGCCACAATGCATTTGACTGCGGAGGCCTGAATCCCATCGGCCGCACAACTTGTTGGCCGTTCTGGATGATCTGGATAAAGTCGGAAAGCGATGATGCCGAGCTCCTAGCCGGCAAAGAAGCAGCCACCAACAAGGCAGCGACGCCCACACTGCACACGCGACGCATTGTAATCCCCTACACAACCCCAAGACCCATATTCACGAATCCTTTGGGCTAAGCAAGAAGGCGGCAGGCCTTTGAAGTTTTATGCTTACCGGGGATAGCCAAGAGATTGGGCGTCAACAGCGGAGGTCCGTCTCGCGGGATGTCCTAGGAGTTACGCAACCCCGTCTGGTCGTGAATGGCAACACCCGCTACGACCAACGGTAGCGTCCTCATCGCTGCCCGTGCTGATCATATTGACCGACATCGTCGGCACTTCTGGGATAGACCTCAGACGCAGGAACCTCGGCTGGGATGCCTCGGCTGCGCCCTCATGTCGCTAACCGTTGCCGATGATCTTGCTGGCGAAGGCAACGCCATCAGCCGTCAGAAACAGGGTGAGCGCGATCGAGATGCGGAGCATCAGGTAGCTCATTGCGGCGTCCTCCTTTGGAACGCTGACGCTTGAAATAGGCATTTTAGCGGTCTTTGCAAAGTATGGACTCGACTGGCAAGCGCGTTGAAAGTGAGACTGGTTTGACAGCACTTTGTCGAATAGGCCGTTGATTGTTTATTCCGAGCCGCGCATTATCGTCCGGGGTGGGATACGACAAATTGCCGAAAGCTGCTGAATTAGACTTCGTGGTGGATGTTTCGCCACAATTTGAAGAGCACGCCAATTCGGCGATACTTCGCCTTCAGTCACTTTATCCCACGTGCCGGTTCACATGGCGCGACGGCGGGATATCAATCAGCGGTTCGAGCGATCTCTCCGAGGAGCGGCTTCGCAAGGATGTTTTGCACGCCGTCTACCGCGAGAAAATCTACGCCGAAACTCTCACCATGCGCCAAGCGCTCGTCGCCGCGGTCACAAGCTGATGAACGTCTGGCCGCTAAAATTCCGCGAGATGTCAGACGGTTCGGTGCTTTTTGCCGACGATGCAGGCGGATTCTTCAAGTCGAGCCACGGCTTCCTGGATAGGTACGCCGCCGATAGCCTGACTGCGGTCGACGAAACGTTCGTCAGGGAAGGGGCTCACGGATTCGATCGGGAGTTCGACCTTCAGTGGACGTCGTTCGCCTATAGGTGGGCCAGGCGGCAGGCAAGGCCAACGAGAATGAACTACGTCATCCTCGTGCCGACGCTTAGGTGCAATCTAGCCTGCGGTTACTGCCAGGTCTCCCGGGCTGCCGAGAAAGCTCGTGGATTCGACTGGTCGAACGAGACCCTCGCCAGGATCCTTTCGTTTCTCGACGGCTTGGACGGTCCGGATATCAAGATCGAGTTCCAGGGTGGCGAGCCCTTGCTTCGGGTCGATCTCCTGGAAGTCGTTCGCGACTTCTGCCGCGGAAAGTTTTCTCGGTCTCAATTCGTCGTTTGCACGAACCTGCAAGCACTGGACGAGCGTGCATGGGCCTTCCTGGACGCTGATGACACATTCATCAGCACGTCGCTTGACGGCGATCGTGCGACGCATGAGCGTCAGCGAACCCACGGCAGTGCAGTCACCGATGTCTTTTTTCGAAATCTCGAGGCAGCCGTCTCCCGCTATCCGCAAGGGAAGATTTCGGCCCTGCCCACTGTGGATGTCGCCAACCCGCCGGATTTTGACGCGCTGCTGGACAACTATGAGCGCTATGGAATTCGGTCCGTCTACTTGCGCCCGGTAAACCACCAAGGATTTGCCAGAAAGATCCATCAGGGCGACAATGTCCTCGATCGCTGGAATCGCCTGCATACCGAATTCATCGACCGCCTCATCGCCCGCAACCATCGGACCGGGCGCTTCATGGAAGAGTATTATTTCAGCCAGTGCTTGAAGCGTGCTCTCTGCTTCGGTGCCGACAGCCACGTCGATATTCGCAACCCAAACTTTTTCGCCTCCGACTACATCGTCATAGATCACGACGGCCGCTTCTATCCGACCGATGAAGCGCGCATGCTGTCCAGGATCGGCCAGATCGATCTTAGCATTGGCGATGTCGCGACAGGTATCGATCGCGCAAAGGTCAACGTTCTCAATTCCGGTGCATTCAACCACTTCGACCCAGATTGCATTCACTGCGCCTATCAGCCGTTCTGCGGCACTGACGTGATCGACGACATCTCCCGGTATGGCCGAATCGACGCCCCGCGGCCGGACACATGGTTTTGCGGCCGGCATCTGTCGCTGTTCGACAAGGTGTTCGAGGTCCTCTACCGCAAGGACGAACCTGCCCGTGCCTCGCTGGCAGCCTGGCTCGGCGTGGGCGGCTGGGACGACAGCATGGCACCGGCACACCAATGATACCTCTTCGCATCAAGGTTGAGACAAACGCCGATCAGCTTTTCGTGGTCCGGCTTCGCTCGTTTGAGGCTGATCCCCGCGAACAACTGAACCCTTTCGACGTAGCGCTGGAGCGGGTCGGCCCGGAAGGCGCCGACTATTCTGGGGAGGGTGGCTCGATACGTATCCTTGGCATCGATCCTTCCAAGGTCGACGGAGACGTGATGCTCGTGAACCCGCGGCGGGGAACCGCGGACCGCATCATCCGCCGTTCGTCGCCCCACAACACCTTGCTGGTAACCGAGCGGTGCGACCAGGTGTGCCTGATGTGCTCGCAGCCGCCCAAGAAGCATCATGTCGACCTATTCCCCTATTTCGAGACGGCGGCGTTGCTGGCTCCGGAAGGCACGACAATCGGGATTTCCGGTGGCGAGCCGACGCTTTTCAAAGCGCAGTTGTTTGAGTTCCTGCGCAGGGCTCTGGACGCGCGCCCTGACCTATCCTTCCACGTTCTGACCAACGGCCAGCATTTCGATCCAGATGATTGCGAGGCGATAAGACGTATTGATCGAGGAAGGGTGGTTTGGGGTATCCCGCTCTATTCCCGCGATCCCGTGGTCCATGACGAGATCGTCGGGAAAGCCGGCGCGCACGAGCGACTGTTGGAGAATCTTGCACTTATGTGCCGCCTGGGTGCCCAGGTAGAGCTCCGCACCGTGCTGATGCGTCCGAATACTGATGGGCTGCCCCAACTGGCAAGGTTCATCGTCTCTGCTCTGCCGTTCATTCGCACATGGGCAATCATGCAGATGGAGAACATCGGCTTTGGCCGCATGAACTGGAAGACGCTCTTCTACGACAGTTCGGAGAGCTTCGACGTCGTCGGTCGTTCCCTCGATCTCGTTAGGAGCCGCGGGATAGATGCCTGGCTCTATAATTTCCCGCTCTGCACGGTGCCGGAAAAATACCGCCACCTGGCACCTGCCACGATCTCGGACTGGAAGCGCGTCTACCGGGCCGACTGCGTTGGATGCAAGCTGAAGGACGAGTGCGGCGGATTTTTCGAGTGGCATCCGGCAAACCACGGATACGGCAATTTTGGGGCTATCCAATGAAGAAGCGGCTTTTCGCCATACCGTCGCTGCTTGCGGCGGGATTCCTGCCAGCCAATGCACAGGCACTGCCGACCAAGCCAAGTTTGGACGGCGACCTCGGAAGGACGAAATCTCTCTTCGATATCTTCAAGCTCGACCATCTGTACACGCTGGCCGGACATAGCAGTCACAGCAGCCATAGCTCGCACTCGAGTCATAGATCGTCGACGGGCGGCTACTCCTACACCCCGCCGGCGCCGAGTGAACCAGCTCCGCTGTATAGCACTCCATCGGCCCCGACACCGACTTACCAAGCGCCCGCGATCGCGCCATCTCCGGCGCCGCTTAGGGTCCTTCCCGGTAATGCAAACAAATTCACAGAAATCGTCCAGGAGGTCCAGACCGCGATGCTCGCATTCGGCTACTACAGTGGCGAGATAGACGGGCAGATGAATCCTGAATTAAGGTCTGGGCTCCAGCGTATGCAGTCTGATTACGGGCTGAAGGTGACCGGGACGATTACGCCCGAGACGCTAAATGCGCTAAGGATTGAAGCGCGCTAGCTCCTACACCATGCCGTGGCCACTCTGCATAAGAGCAGGGAGTTACAATTCCAGGAGCTCATCACAGGGCATCAGGAGGAATCCCGGGCGCCCAGATTTCGGGCCCAGGCAACCAGGAAACTGCCAGCCCATATGACTGACAGAATCCATTACAGCGCATGCGAACTCAACGACGTGCCTGCGAACCTGCTCGAGATAGGCGACGTCGATCGAAGTATCGAAGACGCGGTTCTTACGGTCAACGTAGAATGGGATTGATCGACCCGCCATCGGGAATGCGCCAAGAGCCATAGCACAGAACGTTGCGTAGCTCGGCTCCTGCGTGACGATGCGCCGGGAGCGGCGGCATTCGCCTTGTTCAAGGGGCCGCTAAATAGGGCCTCCGAATCGATCGAGAGTCTTCATTTGCGGCTAGTTCGAGACTGCACCCGTTCCAATTGACTTCCGCTGTCGATGCTCGAGCACTAAGACCTGTCAGGCCGCCGTTGGCCCCGAAGGCGTCACGGCGGCTCCGCGCCTCATCGCTGACGTTTGAGTAACTGCGTCTTCTGCTGGAATCGGACACTTGCAGCTGCGAATTTGACTAGAACCGGGAACGCCGCCTCCTTCATTCTGTAACGCTACCCTCCAAACGTTTAAGCGCCGCCAGCGCGTGCCGCGCGAAGCGATGAGCCCGGGTTCGGCCTCGAAGCCTTTCGACGTCGCTTCGATCCCCACAAGTCGCGACCGTGTCGAACGCGAACTTTATTCCGTCCTCCCTGTGCGGGACGCGATGGTAGAACTGAGCATCGATCCCGTCGTCGATGAAGCGTCGTGATACCGCCAGGCAATCCGACGGATAGCCTGCCACGAAGTCCAAAGGCGGATACGCATCGACCCTCTCGGTCGGAATAAACCGATCGCTTAGTGCCTTTTGAATCTCGCTCAGGCAACCGACGACCAACTGAGCCGGCATTTCACTGAGCCGTGCCCAAGCGAGCCGTGCTGCCTCGGCTTCCGTGGATCGCTTCGCCTCGATGGCATAGATCAGAAACCGGATTGCGACGAGGCACGCTTCTTCCGACGTTGTTGGATCAACCGGCTCCAACCCGGCATGATGTCGACCGACAAACCGGGTCGCGGTCGCAAAGGCGCCCCATTCCTCCTGCGCAAACGGGTTTGTCGTGCTAGGCAGGCCTGTGAGCGGCCGCAGCAAGGCTGCGTCGGCAGGATCGCCAAACGATGCTACCTCCCTGGTAAGCCAGTCCAAGCTCGTTGAACTTCTGATATCCGAAGCGCGCAGTGCTCGGCGATAGAGGCGTCGCCGCAACTCTTCGTCCAGACTGTAAATTTCCTCGCCATAGATGGAGTCGAACGGATGATCGAACATCCTCAAGCACAGCGAGAGAGCAAGGTCATGGTCGACGACATCCTCATCATCAACAAGCACGGACGCCAGCTCGGCTTTGACATGCTCCCGTGAACCCTCGGCCTCAACATCAAGTGCGCCGAGGATCTTCAGCGAGTCGACGATACTCGAATTGATGGCCCAGTTTGTCGGGCTCACGTCGAGAGCCTGGATAGCTTCGATCAGGCGTTCGAGCACCTCCTGCGGCGCCCGACGCGCATAGCCAATTGAACCCAGCATGGCGAGTTGAACGTGGTATGGCTCCCACCGAAACCGTTCGCGAAATAGATAAATCAGTTGCTCGGCGAACTCACTATCGTTGCCATCGAAGAACACCCGTCGCCCCTCCAGCAAGAAATGGAGTTGGCCCGAAGTCAGTTGCTCCACCTTGATCGGGAAGGCTCGCTCGTCTTTTGATGCTGGTTCAAAGCCGCGCTGCGTTGATCGGGCAACCTCGGTAAATCCGATGGATTCGCCGAACCCGTAGTACGTCAGCGCGAAGCTTTGACTTCGGATCGGATATCGCTCTTCGCGAGCAAAATCTGCCCAACGGCCCCGCTCTGTCGCTAACCGACTGTCCATCTCCGCACAGAGCCTAAGGAAGACGTCGAGGCCAGATCCGCGGTCGGTCGCCTTGCCGTCCGCGGATCTGGCCTCGACGTCTTCCTTAGGCTCTGTGCGGA
>NZ_RZSG01000178.1:0-9345 GCF_003997725.1 Mesorhizobium sp. M4A.F.Ca.ET.050.02.1.1 | reverse complement strand
GAAGCCGTGGCCCAGCTTTCGGGCTGTAGGTGGTAGGACAGGTTCAGACCATCGAAATCGCTGGAGACGGTGACGCCGCCGAAGCCGACCATCTTCCCGCCCGCCTCGACCGCCCAGCGGCCAAAGCCGTGCCTATCCCAGTGGCCGATGTCGCGCGCGAGCCTTGCGGCGCTGTGCTGCGGCGTATCCGGCGTCGGATCGGGACGATGCGCGACAAGCTCATTGCGCGAGAAGAGGTCGATCAGGAAAGCCAGGCCGGATGTTGCCGGCCGGCGCCGCAGCAGCCTTCCGCTACGCTGGCTGGAAGGCAGTGACACGTTCATCCGCTCCCAGCCCGGAGCCGACCGGCCTTAAAGGATCTCAGTCTTGGCGATGTGGATGCCGAAGCCTTCAAGGCCGACATAGTGGCGCTCGCGCGAGGCGATAAGGTTGATCGAGGAAATGCCGAGATCCTTGAGGATCTGCGCGCCGAGGCCGATCTCGCGCCATTCGTTCTCGCGGCGGCGAGCTTCTTCGTGGTCTTCACGATCGCCGCTTGCCGGCCGCTTGCGCTCCTGGTGGGCAACGCCAACTGAGCCCTCGCGCAGGTAGACGATAACGCCGCGCCCGCGCTCGCCCATCGCCTTCATGATGGCGTCGAGCCGATGGCTGGTGCCGAACACGTCGGTCACGACATCCTCGGAGTGCAGGCGCACCGGAACCTCCTCACCGTCGCGGATATCGCCGAAGACAACCGCGACGTGGTGCATGGAATCCCAGGGCAATGTGTAGGTGAAGACCTGAGCCTTGCCGCCGAGCGTGTCGATGTCGGAGCAGGCGACGCGCTCGACCAGCGTTTCCTTGCGCTGCCGGTAGGCGATGAGATCGGCCACCGAAACCTGCTTCAGGCCGTGCGCCACGGCGAAGGCCTGCACTTCGGGACCGCGCTTGACCGTGCCGTCATCGTTGACCAACTCGGAGATGACGCCGATCGGCGGCAGGCCGGCGAGCTTGCAAAGGTCGACGGCGGCCTCGGTATGGCCGGAGCGCATCAGGACGCCGCCTTCGCGCGCAATCAGCGGAAAGATATGGCCGGGGCGGACGAAATCGGAGGCGCCGACATTGCCGTTGGCGAGGTTGCGGACGGTGAGCGTGCGGTCGTCGGCGGAAATGCCGGTCGTGGTGCCGTGCTTGAAGTCGACGCTGACGGTGAAGGCGGTGGTGTGGGCGGAGTCATTGTCGGCCACCATTGGCGCCAGGTTGAGGCGCTTGGCTTCCTCGCGCGGCATCGGCGTGCAGACGATGCCGGAGGTATTGCGCACGATGAAGGCCATCTTCTCCGGCGTGCAGTGGACTGCGGCGACGATCAGGTCGCCTTCGTTCTCGCGCCCGTCATCGTCCATGACCACGACGATCTCGCCGCGCTCGAAGGCGCGGATGGCTTCGACGATCTTCTTTTGGTCGTATGGCATTGTGCGCTCGCTTTGCTCGCAAGGGAGTAGGGGAATAGGGCAGTAAGGGAGCAGGGGAAAGCGAAAAGTTCGGCGTCGGAGCGCGAGCTAGCCCTACTGCCCTACTGCCCTACTGCCCTACTGCCCTACTGCCCTACTGCCCTACTCCCTTCCCCGTCTGTCCTCTGTGCCGCAGATAGTGATCGGCAATCGCGCAGGCAACCATCGCCTCGCCGATCGGCACAGCGCGGATGCCGACGCAAGGGTCGTGGCGGCCCTTGGTCATCACCTCCACGTCGTTGCCGTCCTTGTCGATCGATTTGCGCGGGGTCAGAATCGAGGAGGTCGGCTTGACGGCGAAACGGGCGACGATCGCCTGCCCGGTCGAGATGCCGCCCAGGATGCCGCCGGCATTGTTCGACAGGAAAACCGGCTTGCCGTCATTGCCGATGCGCATCTCGTCGGCATTCTGTTCGCCGGTGATGCGGGCGGCCTCGAAGCCATTGCCGATCTCGACGCCCTTGACGGCGTTGATCGACATCAGGCCGGACGCGATGTCCTGATCGAGCTTGGCATAGATCGGCGCGCCGAGACCGGCTGGAACGCCCTCTGCGACGATTTCGATGACGGCGCCGACGGAGGAACCCGCCTTGCGGATGCCGTCGAGATATTGGGTGAAGACGGGAACCGACGCCGGATCCGGCGTGAAGAACGGATTTTCCGCATCGCCGATGAAGTTCCAGTTCCAGTTGGCGCGATCGATGGATTTTTCACCCATCGAGACCAGTGCGCCGCGCACCATCATACCGGGCACGACCTTGCGGGCGAGCGCGCCGGCCGCCACCCGCGCCGCCGTCTCGCGCGCCGAGGAGCGGCCGCCGCCACGGTAATCGCGCAGGCCGTATTTGACCTCGTAAGTGTAGTCGGCATGGCCCGGCCGGTACTGGCGGGCGATCTCGCCATAGTCCTTCGAGCGCTGGTCGACATTCTCGATCAGCATCGAGACGGGCGTGCCGGTGGTGATCATCGTCTCGCCGTCCTCGTCGAGGATGAAGCCGGAGAGGACTTTGACCTCATCCGGCTCGCGACGCTGCGTCACGAAACGCGACTGGCCGGGCCGGCGCTTGTCGAGTTCGGCCTGGATTTCCGCTCGGGTGAAGCGGATGCCGGGCGGACAGCCGTCGACAACGCAGCCGAGTGCCGGCCCATGGCTTTCGCCCCAGGTGGTGACGCGGAAAAGATGGCCGAACGTGTTGTGAGACATGGAAAAGCGCCCTGCCCGGCGGCGGAGCCGGTAATCTTCTCGGTGGCGCAGCGTCCTCTGCGCGCCCAAAAGGACGCGCGGCGCTGCACGCTGCCTTCTATTGGCGTTTTCCACAGTGGTCAAACCGGCGGATCCAGCATGATGGATGATTTCGGCGCTACGGCGGCATCGTCCGATGTCGAACCACTGCGCCGCAACCCTCGCTGAGCCACCATCTCGGCATCGGGCTGAACAACAAACGCCGTGCCGGTCGATCTATAGCCGCTGTTGTTTCCCGGCTATCCTATGAAGCCAGCGAGGTCGGGCAGGCGGTCTCTCCAGTATCTTATGGATCGTGCAAGTAAGGCAGCCGCGTGATTGGGGGCGGTGGAGCTAGGATTTCCTTTTGGGATTGGCAAGGCCGCCAGTATCGGCTAGCTAGCTGTGAGCTTTCGGGAGGTTGTCCATTCGGACCGGACCGAGGAGACTGGAGTTACCACGCTTCAGCATCCATCGGAGGATCCGAATGAACATCCATAAGAATGCCCGTCTCACACCGCTGCGTCGAGAGGAGATGGCGCTGTCGGTGATAGAAGGCGCTTTCTCCAAAGCCCATGCGGCGCGTGTCTACGGCGTGTCGGCCAAGATCGTGGCGCGCTGGGTCGAGCGCTACAAGTCCGAAGGGCGGGCCGGCATGATCGACCGTTCCTCGCGGCCCGCCCATATGCCGCAGGCCACCGCTGCGTTGATCGCCGAGCGCATCATGGCGCTGCGGCGGCAACGTTGGACCGGCAAGCACATCGCCCATGAGGTCGGCGTCTCGCCCGCCACCGTTAGCCGGGTTCTCAAGCGTGCCGGACTGTCGCGGTTGCGGGATATCGACCCGGCCGAGCCGATCCGACGCTACGAGCGCGAGCATCCTGGCGAGATGATCCATATCGATATCAAGAAGCTCGGTCGTTTCGAGCGCATCGGTCATCGCATTACCGGCAAGCGCACCGGCAATGCCAGCTCGCGCGGCAGCAGTTGGGAGTTCGTCCATGTCTGCATCGACGACGCCTCCCGCATCGCCTTCTCGCAGATCCTGCCCGACGAGAAAAAAGAAAGCGCCATCGCCTTCCTCAAGGCGGCGGTGGCCTACTACGCCAGCCTCGGCGTCACGATAGCCCGCGTCATGACCGACAACGGCTCCTGCTACAGATCAAAGGCCTTCGCCAAGGCCTGCCGCGATCTCGGCCTCAAGCACGTCAGGACAAGACCCTATACACCCAAGACCAATGGCAAGGCCGAGCGCTTCATCCAGACAGCACTGCGCGAATGGGCTTATGCCATCGCTTATCCGACTTCAGATCACCGCGCCGCAGAGTTGCCGGTCTGGCTGCACAGATACAATTGGCACCGTCCCCACGGGAGCCTAAAGTCCAAAACACCTATCAGTCGCCTCGCTCTAACCGAGGACAACCTGTTGAGGCTCCACAGCTAGCTAATGCGTATAATTTGTATAATTGTCTATATCAATAGACAAATTTGCGCAACCGATGGAGTGCCGCCATGCGAGGACAGGAAGCGCGCGAGCAGGCCGGGCGCAAGGCGGCGATGGCGACGCTGGCGCAGTCCGGCGGCGACGAGATCGCCCGGCTCTGGAGCGAGGCCGGCCTGCCCCTGGAAGCCGAGCTACTGCGCGGCCCCGAAACCGGCCTGGTGACGGTGCGCGGCCGCATCGGCGGCGGCGGCGCGCCCTTCAATGTCGGCGAGGCGACGGTCACCCGCGCCACGGTGCGCCTGCCCTCCGGCCAGGTCGGCCATAGCTATGCGCTCGGCCGCGACAGGCAGAAGGCGAAGCTGGCCGCGATCGCCGATGCGCTGTGGCAGGACCCGGCCCATCGCGACGTTGTCGAGACCAGGGTGATCGCGCCGCTGCGCGCTGTGCTCACCGAGGCGCACGAAAAACGCCGTGCCGAGACGGCGGCGACAAAAGTGGATTTCTTCACCATGGTGCGCGGAGAGGACTGATGGAGACGCAATCGATCGAAGGCGGTTTCGCCGATCCGGTCTTCAATGCGCAGACGGTGTTCCGCGCCGTCATGGATGCGATGGCGCGGCCGGGCAGCGTGCAGCCGCTGCCGGCCTTTGCCCGTCCGCCGGCGCCACTGTCAGCGACTTCAGGCGCGGTCGCGCTGGCGCTCTGCGACAACGACACGGCGCTCTGGCTCGATCCGGGCTTGCAAGCCGAGCCGTCGGTCAGATCCTGGCTCGGCTTCCACACCGGCGCGCCGCTCGCCAACACGCCGGCCGACGCGCATTTCGCCATTGTGGCCAGGCCGGCCGAGATGATGGCGCTGGATGGCTTTTCGCAAGGCACGCAGGAATATCCCGACCGCTCGACGACGCTGATCCTCATCGTCAGCGATCTCGCCTCGGGCGCTCCCCTGCTGCTCGAAGGCCCGGGCATCGAGAAGATGGCGATGCTCGCGCCGGCCGAGATGCCGCGCCACTTCATCGAGCAGTGGAAGCAGAACAGCCAGCGCTTTCCGCGCGGCGTCGACATCATCCTGGCAGCACCGGACGGGGTCGCCTGCCTGCCGCGCACCACGCGCATCAAGACGATGGAGGCCTGACATGTATGTCGCGGTGAAAGGCGGCGAGGCCGCGATTGCCAATGCGCACCGCCTGCTTGCCGATCGCCGGCGCGGCGACCGCTCAGTGCCGGCATTGCGCCTCGACCAGATCGTCGAGCAACTGGCGCTCGGCGTCGACCGGGTGATGAGCGAGGGTTCGCTCTACGACCGCGAGCTGGCCGCGCTCGCCATTGTCCAGGCACGCGGCGACATGATCGAAGCGATCTTCCTCATCCGCGCCTATCGCACCACGCTGCCGCGCTTCGGCTACACCAGCGCGGTCGACACCGGCGCCATGCTCATCGAGCGCCGCGTGTCGGCGACCTACAAGGACCTGCCCGGCGGTCAGCTGCTCGGCCCGACCTTCGACTACACCCACCGGCTGCTCGATCCCGAACTTGCCGCCGGCGGCGACGTCGCCGAGCCGATGGAACGCCCCATCGAGGCCGAGCCGATGCTGCGCGTTTCGGCGATCCTTGCCCGCGAAGGCCTGATCGAGGCCGACGGCGACATGCCCGGCGACCACGTCCCCGGCGACATCACCCGCGAGCCGCTGCAGTTCCCGATGGCGCGCGACATCCGCTTGCAAGCCCTGTCGCGCGGCGACGAGGGGTTTCTGCTGGCTCTCGGCTATTCCACCCAGCGCGGTTATGCCCGCAACCATCCCTTCGTCGGCGAAATCCGCATTGGCGCGGTCGAGCTGGAACTGGAGGTGCCGGAACTGCCCTTCGCCGTGCCGCTGGGCTCGGTCCGCGTCACCGAATGCCAGATGGTCAACCAGTTCAAGGGCTCGGCCAAGGCGCCGCCGCAATTCACCCGCGGCTACGGCCTGGTCTTCGGCCAGAGCGAGCGCAAGGCGATGGCGATGGCGCTCTGCGATCGGGCCTTGCGGGCCAGCGAATTGGGCGAGGATGTCGTCGCCGCCGCGCAGGACGAGGAGTTCGTCATCTCGCATTCCGACAATGTCCAGGCGACCGGCTTCGTCGAGCACCTGAAGCTGCCGCATTATGTCGACTTCCAGGCCGAGCTCGACCTTGTGCGCCGTATGCGCGCCGAGCACGACGCCCGCGAAAATCACCGCACTGGCGAGGAGAAGCGGGAGGCCGCCGAATGATCGAGAGCCTCTCCTACATAACCTTCGTCGTGCGCGACCTCGACCGCATGAGCGAGATCCTGACCGGCGTATTCGACGCGCGCGAGATCTATGACAGCGGCGCCCGGCAGTTCTCGCTGTCGCATGAAAAATTCTTCCTGATCGGCGATCTCTGGATCGCGATCATGCAGGGCGAGCCGCTTACCGAGCCCAGCTACAATCACATTGCCTTCAAGATCGACGACGCCGATTTCGACCGCTACGCCGAGCGTGTCAGAAGACTCGGCATCGACATGCGCCCGCCGCGCCCGCGCGTCGAGGGCGAAGGCCGCTCGATCTATTTCCACGACGACGACAACCGTCTGTTCGAGCTGCACACCGGCACGATGGCCGAGCGGCTGGCGCGCTACAGGGAATTGGAGGTCGTGCAATGAGCTCAGCTGTCTCCGCCACCGTGACCGGCGTGCCCACCGCCATCGTGTCCACTGTGGCCCTCGTAGCCACCACCGCCGCCGTACCAACTTTCGGAATTGTTGGAACCTTCCCTTGGCGCCGGAAAAATCGTGCGCCGAAGAAAAAAGACGACCGCGCCGGCGAACGCCAGCAACACGATCCCGAGGTGCATCCATCCGGCAGAATTCATTCCGATCGGGTCCGGTTTCCACGCCTTGCAAGTCAATTCGGTAGCACGGAGCGGATGTGATCGCCATGACCGACATCGCCACCTACAACTTCGCTTATCTCGACGAACAGACAAAGCGGATGATCCGCCGCGCCATCCTCAAGGGCATCGCCATACCCGGCTACCAGGTGCCTTTCGCCTCGCGCGAAATGCCGATGCCCTATGGCTGGGGCACCGGCGGCGTCCAGGTCACCGCTTCGATCATCGGCCCCGACGACGTGCTGAAGGTCATCGACCAGGGCGCCGACGACACCACCAATGCCGTCTCGATCCGCGCCTTCTTCAAGAAGGTCGCCAACGTCGCCGTCACCACCGAGACGGCCGAGGCCTCGATCATCCAGACCCGCCATCGTATCCCCGAGCATCCGCTGACCGCGGGCCAGATTCTGGTCTATCAGGTGCCGATCCCCGAGCCGCTGCGCTTCCTCGAGCCGCGCGAGACCGAAACGCGCAAGATGCATGCGCTGGAGGAATACGGCCTGATGCATGTCAAACTCTACGAGGACATCGCCAGGCACGGCCGCATCGCCACCACCTACGCCTATCCGGTCAAAGTCGAGGGCCGCTACGTGATGGACCCGTCGCCGACGCCGAAATTCGACAATCCGAAAATGCATCGTTCGCCGGCTTTGCAGTTGTTCGGCGCCGGCCGCGAAAAGCGCATCTATGCCGTGCCGCCCTTCACCGACGTCGTCAGCCTCGATTTCGAGGACCATCCTTTCGAGGTGCAGACCTTCGACCAGCCCTGCGCGCTCTGCGCGGCCGAGAACGTCTATCTCGACGAGGTCATCCTCGACGACCATGGCGGCCACATGTTCGTCTGCTCCGACACCGACCACTGCGAGAAGCGGCGTGAGGAAGGCCATCGCGGCCACCTTGCGCCTGACGCCCAACTTGCTCTCGAAAAAACGGAGCCGGCCGAATGACCGACGAACCGCTGCTGCGCGTCTCGGCGCTGTCCAAATTCTACGGCTCGCGCGTCGGCTGCGAGACTGTCAGTTTCGACCTGTGGCCGGGCGAAGTGCTGGCGGTGGTCGGTGAATCGGGCTCCGGCAAGACGACGCTGCTCAACTGCCTGTCGACCCGGCTGCTGCCCTCTTCCGGCACCGCCAGCTACCGCATGCGCGACGGCCAATGGCGCGAGCTTTACCGCATGAGCGAGGCCGAGCGTCGCTTCCTGATGCGCACCGACTGGGGTTTTGTCCACCAGAACCCGGCCGATGGCCTGCGCATGACGGTGTCGGCAGGCGCCAATGTCGGCGAGCGGCTGATGGCCGTCGGCGACCGCCACTACGGAAAAATCCGCGCAACCGCCGTCGACTGGCTGTCGCGCGTCGAGATCGACGAGGACCGCATCGACGACGAGCCGCGCGCCTTTTCCGGCGGCATGCGCCAGCGCCTGCAGATCGCCCGCAACCTCGTCACCGGGCCGCGCCTCGTGTTCATGGACGAACCGACCGGCGGCCTCGACGTCTCGGTGCAGGCGCGCCTGCTCGACCTGCTGCGCGGGCTGGTCACCGACCTTGGCCTGGCGGCCATCGTCGTCACCCACGACCTCGCCGTGGCGCGGCTACTGTCGCAGCGCATGATGGTGATGAAGGACGGTCACGTCGTCGAAAGCGGCCTGACCGACCGCGTCCTCGACGACCCGCGCGCGCCCTATACGCAGTTGCTTGTTTCTTCGATTTTGCAGGTGTGATGATGGCGCCAAGTCACCCCCCTCTGTCACGGGCTATCTGCAATGTTGGAGATTGGCGAAACCGCACGAGGCCGCCCCTTCTCCCCGTCACTATACGGGGAGAAGTGCCCGGCAGGCCGATGAGGGGCGGCGCTGACGTGGCGGGAATGCGCGCGGACGCCAATGCCGTCCCAGGAGCGTCGCCCAGCGCAGAGCACTTCAGCTGGACCTCGGCGCTGCCCCTCATTGTCCAGCCGGACATTTCTCCCCGTATAGTGACGGGGAGAAAGGGCCATATTCTCCCGCCGATCGGCGACAATAGGAAGACCTTCTGATGCCCACCCCTCTCGTTGTCTCCGATGTCGCCAAAAGCTTCACCATGCACCTGCGCGATGGCATCCGGCTGCCGGTCGTCGCCGGCGTGTCCTTCTCGATCCGCGCCGGCGAATGCGCCGTGCTCGGCGGCCCGTCCGGCGCGGGAAAAAGCTCGATCCTCAAGATGCTCTACGGCAACTACGCCGTCGACGAGGGCCAGATCATCGTCCAGCACGAGAACGGCCTGATCGATCTCGCCAGCGCCAGCCCGCGCACGGTGCTTGCC
>NZ_RZSG01000177.1:0-9361 GCF_003997725.1 Mesorhizobium sp. M4A.F.Ca.ET.050.02.1.1 | reverse complement strand
ACGGCATGGGAACAAACGATCGCCACCCTCGTTGAAAGGGCTGGCCGGATGCCCTTGTGTCCCAATCCCCTCTTCCGGCTAGCCTTGAAGCCAAGCCCGCTGCTGTCCCCTCGGCAGCGGGTTTCGCTTTAGCGCAACAGTATGTAGGCGCCCATGCCGGCCATCATCAGGCAAGCGGCCATGCCGACCATATCGCGATGCCGGAAACGCCAGACTGCGCCAGGGAGCATCGAAGCGGTGACGGCGGCGATGTAGGGGGGCCACATACGACATCAAACTCGTGCCGGCAGAACCGGCAGCTTTTCGCGTTCGGTGCGAATTTACAAGTCATATCAATGCGTAGGCGCTTTCGCATACCCGGAATTGACTTTTAAGGCGAAAACGCCTAATGATTTCAGATAGTTATCCCAAAATAGCTCTTGCTTCCGACCCGATTCTCGGCCATGTTTTGTGGCAGGGGTTAGGGTTTTCTGCACATAAAAGATCGACGCAGCGGCAGGCCAAGATTTCGCCGGGGTGGCGCAGCCATGTCCAAGGCAAACGCCTAAAAGCTCGCCGGCGATCTCCAGTCGCCTCTCACCCCCGGCAGCCGGACCTATCCGGCGCGGCCTGAGAGGCCCTACTGGAGGGAATGAAATGAACGCTCATGCAACCGTAACGGAACAACCGACCGAAACCTGGCAGTTCGAACTCGACGCGCTCGTCACGCATCGCGATATGCCGCCTATGCCAAGCATTGTGCTCAGTCGTGTGCGGACAAGTAAGGGCCAGGAAGTCTACGGCGTTCGCTCACTCGCCTTCGAGGATCCGAACAGGGACAGGCTGATAATGGGCGAGGTGCTTAAGCCGATTGACGATGTCGCTTGGGACGTTTGTTTGCTTGCCGGCACGTCGCTGGATCCGAGGGCAACGGCATGAAAGCCGATTTTAGTCGCCTCGGCGTCAAGAAGATTATTTGCGTAACTGCTAAATATGTTCGTTGCTCGGCTAGGCGAAAACTCTTATCCTTGCAGTGTTCTTCGGAACATTGGCTTGGTTATGTCTCGCACTTGCAGCCTTTGTGGCCAGCACACACTCAGCGAGACTCTTCATTGAAACCCGTGCCCGCGAAAGCGGGGCGACTGATCGTGTCTGCTGCAATGGTGCGGCAGGCTATCAACACGCGCTTTGCGCATTGAGGAGTGAGATATGACTGATGCTACCGGGATTGCACATGCTCTGGAAAAGAAGGCCTCGTGGCGGCGAGAAAAGGCCCAAAGGCATCCGGAAGATGTACGCAACATAGAGGCGGCCGAAATGCTAGAAAGCCTGGCTGCTCAGGCCGAGGCGGGAGACATTGACCCTGAACTTTCGGACCGACTTACTGCGATGCAGAATGAAGGTGACGAAGCAGACGAGAGAGCCAACGAGCTTATGACTGCGATTGGGTTCAGTCAGAGGTACGAGAAAATTGACCACCTCATCCGAGACATTGTGACTGACTAAGGAAATCGGCAATCCGTCCTGTGCCGCGCAAGGCCCGCCTGCCGAAAGGCAGGCGGCCCTTAGTCGTAGTGGCAGCGTAACTGGGAAAAGGGTGGCCACAACAATACATAGTCAGAGAGCGGGAGGAGAATATGCCGACATTAGTGAGCTTACAGCCAAGAGGGCTGCGGCGAGCCGCTGCTGCGGCATACATCGGGATCTCACCATCGCACTTCGACAAGGAACGCGCGGCAGGCAACATACCGCCCGCCAAGACGCTCTTCGGAGTGGCGTTGTGGGACCGATTCGATCTAGATTCCTTGTTTGACGGCAAGCCGACCGCTGCCGTCGCCGCGAACGATAATGACTCTGATTATTGGGACCGCGAATGCGCCGCAATCGGAAGCCGCAATACATAAACGAGTATCTGGACCGACACGGCCGACCCCGCATCTATCTGCGCAAGCCAGGCCAGAAACAGATATCCCTGCCCACGCCGCTTTATAGCGAATCTTTCTGGACCGCCTACCGTGCCGCCATGGCAGGCGAGCCGGAGAAGGTTGCGCGAGTAAAGCCGGGCAGCATCGCCGCAGCTGTTAACGGCTACTACGGCTCAATAGAATTCAAGTCATTGGCAGAATCTACGCAAGCCGTCTATCGCGGCGTGCTGGATCGTTTTGTCGAAAAGCACGGCAGCGGTCCAGTTGCCAGCCTCCGAGCGCATCACGTCAACACGATTATCGACGGCATGGCATCGACACCCGCAGCCGCATCGAACTTCCGCAAGCGGCTTTCCGGGGTCATGGAGTATGCAGTGTCGGCCGGAATGCGGACCGACAACCCCGTGAAGGACGCCAAGCGCATTCGATATGAATCGGACGGCCATAGAACGTGGTCGGAAGAAGATATCGCTGCTTACCGCAAAAAGTGGAAGATAGGCACGCCTGAGCGGCTGGCAATGGAGGTGCTGCTGCACACCGGCTTGCGCAGATCCGATGCTGTGCGCGTCGGATGGAGGCATGTCGCAGGCGGACGAATTGAGATCACCGCGCAAAAGACAGGCGTCGAACTGTCGATCCCGATCCGCGCCGAACTGATGGGCTACATCAAAAACTGCCCGAAAGATGGCGACGCCTTCATTGCCAAGACTGGCGGCGCCGCACGATCCGAGAAGGCCTTCAGCGCCTACATATCCGAGGCTGCGGCCAAGGCCGACCTGCCGGAAGGATCGCCGCCGCACGGCCTACGCAAGGCGGCTTGCCGTCGACTGGCCGAGGCTGGCTGTTCGGCGCGCCAGATCATGGCGATAACCGGCCATACCGACATTCGAGAAGTTGAGCGCTACTGTCGCGAGGCGGAAAAGAAGCTGCTCGCCGATGCCGCAATGGCGAAGCTAGACGACCATTTCGATGTCCAGAAATTGCCTAACCAACCAGACGAGTTAGGCAATTCCGACGATAAGGAATTGAAATCATTGATAGAAAAAGGAGCTTGGCGATCCCGGCAGGATTCGAACCTGCGACCATCGGCTTAGAAGGCCGGTGCTCTATCCAGCTGAGCTACGGGACCGCTGGCCGGCCGCGCCGGCTGATGCTTCGCGAAGGGCGCCGTCCGGCTTGCCGGCTCAGTGCGTCCAGGGCGTCCTGCGGTCATAGCGGAAATTCTCCGCGTAGGAAATCTGCCGGCGCTTGGGCTCCTTCGGCTCCTCGACGCGGAAGGCAAGGCCTTCCTTCTCGGCATAGGCCACCGCCTCTTCCCTGGTGTCGAAAGTCAGCCTGATCTGGCTCAACATGTCGCCAGAGGTGGTGTAGCCCATCAGCGGGTCGATCTTCTTGCGCTGCGCGGGATCGAATTCCAGCACCCAGCGACCGGTCTTGGCCTTGCCGGATTGCATCGCGGTTTTGGCTGGGCTGAAAATGCGCGCGGACATGTCCACCTCGTTGCTCCCCGGAGCAGCACTCCAGGCGTTTGTACCGACGCCCGCCCTCGAAAAGCCCTATTCAGGTTCTCCCGGTCGCGCGCCCACCCCGTCATTACTGTGCAATGACGCCGGCGGCAAGGCGGGTTTGCAACGGACCGCACGACGATTGGCAATCGCGCGGGCGACAATTGGCAATCGCGCGGGCGACGCGGTCGGCGACGTTTTGCAAACGCGGCTGCGACGTTTTGCAAACGCGGCTGCGACGTTTTGCAAACGCGCTTGCGACGTTTTGCAAACGCGCCTGGTTGGCGCGAGACTGGAGGCGGCATATGTCGGATACACTGGTGTGCCACTCACGGCTATGACAATGACAGACATGGCAGCGGAAACCTTGCCGGCCGGCCGACCGGGAACCTTCGAGGGCGCGATCGTGATCGGCGCCGGCGCCGCCGGGCTCGCTGTGGCCCAGGCGCTCGCCGCTGCCGGCGTGGCGACACAGGTGCTGGAGCGGGAAAACAGGCTGGCCGAACCCTGGCACAGACGGCATGAGAACCTGCATCTCAACACCCACCGCGATCTTTCCGCGCTGCCCGGTGTCGCCTATCCCGCCGGCACGCCGGCGTTTCCGCACCGCACCACGGTGATTGGCCACCTCAATCACTTCGCCGAAGCGCACCGGCTGCCGGTCGAATTCGGCATCGCCGTCAAGGACGTGAGCTTCAACGGCGATCACTGGACGGTGAGGACCAGCGCCGGGCCGCGGCGCGCGCGCCATGTCGTGGTCGCCACCGGGCGCGACCGACAGCCGTTCATTCCCGCCTGGAAAGGCATGGAGGACTTTGCCGGGCGCATCGTCCATTCGGCGGATTTTGGCGCGGCGAAGGACTATGAGGACAAGAAGGTATTGGTGGTCGGCGCCGGCAATTCGGGCTTCGACGCGCTCAATCACCTTTCCGGAGCCAAGACCGGACAGATGTGGCTGGCGGCGCGCAACGGCCCCTCGCTGTTGCCCAAGCGCATCGGACAGATCGCCGTGCACCGTTTTTCGCCTTTCATGGCGCGGCTGCCCGTGCGGCTGGCGGACTGGGCGATGGCGCTGACCCAGCGCCTTGTCTTCGGCGACCTCAGCAAATTCGGCCTGCCGCGCGCGCCCTTGGGCGGCGCCAGCCGCCTCGGCTCCGACTATACGGCGATCGCCTCCGACGACGGCGCCGTCGATGCCATCAGGGCCGGCAGGGTCATCGTGGTGCCGCAGGTCAGGGAATTCACCCGGGACGGCGTCATCCTGGATGACGGTCAGACCATCACGCCCGACGTCGTGATCGCCGCAACCGGCTATCGCACCGGGCTGGAGCCGATGCTCGGCCAGCTCGGCGTGCTCGACGGCAAGGGCGTGCCGCTGTTCAACGGCGCCGACAGCGATCCAAAGCTGCCGGGCCTGTGGTTCACCGGCATGCGGCCGAGCATCCGCGGCTGCTTTGCCAATGCTAGGATCCAGGGCGCCGCAATCGCCCGCAAGATCGCCGGACAGCGGCGCTGAGCGGCTGCAGGGCGCAGCGTTTTTTCCCGCCCTTCCCTTTTTTCTTTTCGTGGGTTGCCTTCGCGGGCCCGGAACCCTATACGCCGCGAGGCCTCGGAGTGTAGCGCAGCCTGGTAGCGCACCTGATTTGGGATCAGGGGGTCGCAGGTTCGAATCCTGCCACTCCGACCATTCCAGCTATTGGCCGGAGCATGGGCGCCAGTTTGCAAACCCGGCAAGCCAAAAGGCGCTGGCCGAACTCGGCTTTCGGGCCGGGAGCGTGCTCTGCCTCAGCCGCGGCAAGCGAGGCCGCACTCGCAGGCATCTCCGTCACCGTACCGGTCAGCGAGCCGCTCGACTTCTGGTATTCGCTGACTCCAACCGGCCGCATCGAGGACGGCAGGATCGAGGTGTCAGCTGCGGAAGCGCACGGCACATCACCTGATACAACTCGCCAAAACCCGGGAATACCTGGTCACGCGCTACAGCCCGCAAACGACCTCCTATACGCAGATCAACAGGCTGCTGGCGACCCTGGAGGAACTTGCCGGGAAAGTGGGGAATTAGGCGAACCGCCTTGTTGAATCGTCTATTTCGATGATGAGTTCGATGTCTCTGAAAGGCAAGCTCGCCGGGCGAGAACCCCAACCGCCTTGCACCCGGCGAGCCTACAACCCGATCTGGAACGTGATCGGGACCGGGGTCAGCCGGCATATTGGACGGTGCAAGATGGATGCCAGTGGCTTGGTCCAATATTGGGACAGCTACGTCGCACTTTGCCAAGGATCGACGACTGGTATGCCCGCCGCATGAAAGGCCGACGTGTCACGCGAAGCGACGTGGAAGCCTTTGGCATCGGCGATAGCCGCTATGTAGCCGTCGGGTATGGGGAACCCCTTGCCCGCCGTTCTGGCTTTTGCGGCAAGGCCTGCATACTGCCGCGCTGCCTGCACGTCGAATGGCAGAATGCGCTGATCAAACACCGCGCATATGCCAGCAAAGGCCTCAGCCAGGACATTCTTGCGGCGCCCCGCAGGCATCACCTCGATACCGAATAGCACCTCTGCGAGCGTAACGCTGGAAATATACAATGTTTCAGCAGCCTGATCGTCCAGCCATGCCAGCACCGCCGGATGGGGTTCCGGCCTCATCACCTCCGAAACGACATTGGTGTCCAGGAGAATCATTCAAATCTCAGGGGCTCGGCCGGGCTTTTGTCGCGGACCTGCTCCAGCGCATCGACATCCTCGTCTTTCACGCCGGCGCGGCGGGCGATTTCGGACAGCAAAGAGCCCAGCTTCACGCGCCCCTCGGGCCGCACGGCGTTCTCGAGTATGGCCCGGATCTCCGCTTCCGTGCTTCGGCCATGGATGGCGGCCTGCACGCGCAGAGCGCGGTGGGTTTCTTCCGGAATGTTTCTGATCGTCACAGATGGCATTGATATCATTCCGATGTCATTGACATCACTCAGATATCACTATCTGGCTCCGATGTCACGCGTCGGCTGCCGAACAAGACTCAAATCTCGAACTCGCCCTGCCCTTCGTCCATGGCGCTGACGGTCTCGGCGGCGAGCGCCCGGGTGATCGGCGTCTTGCGCTCCAGGGCCGCGCGGTCGAGGCGTCCAACCACGCGCATGGCGGTGGCCAGCGAGCGTTCGATGCGCCTGACCAGATATTGCACGACATGCGGCTCCACCTCGACCTGGCGGTCGGCGAAGAGTTTGGTGATGACGCCGGCAAGCAAAAGATCGTCGGGCTCGTGGATCTCGACGGTCGCGGCAGCCTTCAGCCGCGAGATGAGATCGGGCAGTTCGACACCCCAGGCCGAGGGAAAGCGTCTGGCCGTCAGCAGCAGGCTGGAGCCGGCGCCACGGACCGTATTGATGAGATGGAATAGGCCCGTCTCGTCAACCGGATGCTTGTCGACATCGTCGATCAGGACGGACCTGTCGCCGAGGTCGGCGATGCACTCTTCGATGCGTCCGGCATCCACCCTTAGCGCGCCGGCGCGGGCCTGCCAGATCGAGGCCAGATGCGTCTTGCCGGAGCCGGCCGGGCCGGCCAGCACCACGACAGGCGAAGGCCAGTCGGGCCAGCGATCGACCAGCGCCACCGCCTGGGCGTTGGTCGAAGACACCACGAGTTCGTCACGTGAATAGCCCGTGCCGTGACCGAGATCGAGCGGCAGCTGGCGCGGCGGATCGGTTCTGTCAGCGGCCATGGCGCGTCAGCCGCGCGGCTTGGCGCCCCGCCGACGGTCGGCCGGCAGTCGCGGAATGGGCTCGGTGACGTGGCCCTTGTAGAGCGGCGATTCGAGGTAGCGGGCAATGGCGAAACGCACCAGCACGGCGACGGCCGCCGAAGCCGGCACAGCGATGAGAAGCCCGACGAAACCGAACAACGCGCCGAAGGCGAACAGCGCGAACATCAGCCAGACCGGATGCAGGCCAACGCTCTTTCCCACCAGCCTCGGCTGCAGGATGTTGCCCTCGATGAACTGGCCGGCGAAGAACACGCAGGCCACTGCAACAATCATCACCCAGTCCGGCCAGAACTGGACGAAGGCGACGCCGACGGCGAGCACAAGTCCGGTCAGCGAGCCAACATAGGGGATGAAGGAAATCAGCCCGGCGAAGAGGCCGATGAGGATCGCGAAGTTGAGGCCGGTCAGCGTCAGGCCCGTGGCATACATGCCGCCGAGCACCAGGCAGAGCGTGCCCTGGCCACGCACGAAGCCGGCGGTCGCGATGTTGATGTCGCGGGCGATCACGCGCACCGTCTCGACATAGTCGCGCGGCACCCAGCTGTCGACGACGGCCACCATGCGGTCCCAGTCGAGCAGCATGTAGAAGGCGACCACCGGCGTCACCACGAAAAGGCTGACCACCGAGACCAGCGCCACGCCGGAACTCCAGATCGAGGTAAAGACAGTGGTGAGCAGGCCGAAGCCGGAGGTGAGCAGCGAGTTCAGCCCGTCGCGCAGGCTGTTGGCGTTGACGCCGAACCTCTGTTCCAGCCATTTCGGATCGAAGCTGGTGATCAGCGCCTGCAGGCGGGTAAGGTATTCCGGCAGCTTGCCGGCGAAATCGGCCATTTGCGTCGCCAGAACCGGAACCAGGATGACGAAGGCGAGCACCAGGACGACGATGAAGGCGATCAGGATGACCACCGTCGCCATCAGCCGGGAGAGGCCGAGACGCTGCAGCCGGTCGGCGACCGGATCGAGGAAATAGGCGAGCACCATGCCGGCGACGAAGGGCAGAAGGATGCTGGAGAAGACATAGAGGAACAGCGCCAGGAACACGGCCGTGCCCAGCCAGAAGAATACCTGGCGGCGGAACGCCAGGGACGCGGCTTCGCCGGCCGCCGCTGCCTCGGCGGCCGCTTCGATGGATCCTTGGTCAGGTGCCCGGTTTGGAGCCTTCGCCATAGCCGCTCATGTGCCTCAGCCAGGCCACGAGATAGGCCGCGGCCGAAGCCACGGTCAAGACCCCGGACAGTAATATGAGCGCCGGCCGCAACGGATCGGGGTGGATGGAAAACGCCAGTTCACCCAGCACCACCGCCGCCAGCACGATCTGGATTGCGGTGTTGGCCTTCGACACAAAGAGCGGTTTCACCTCGACCGGATGCGCCATCACTGAAGACAAAAGCACCGCGCAAACGATCAGCGCGTCGCGCGAGACCATGGTGACGACCAGCCACAGCGGCAATTGTCCGATGAAGCCCATGACCACGAACACCGAGACCAGCAAGAGCTTGTCGGCCATCGGGTCGAGATAGGCGCCGAGCTTCGAAACCTGGTTGTAGCGGCGGGCGATGAAGCCGTCGACGCCATCGGAGACGCCGGCGACGAGGAAGCCGGCAAAGGCCCAGTCCCAACGCGCTTGCAGCATCGCCAACACCACGGCGGGCACCAGCAGCAGGCGCATGATCGTGATCATGTTGGGGATGGTCAAAGTGTGCCCCGTCGCGTCTTGTCGAGAGATAGATGATGGAGATGGAAGGCTGGCGCAAGCACTACGCTCCTCATTCTCTGACGTTGGCGAATGGCGAAAGCTGCGATGCGGGCCAATCTCGCCTTCAGGGGGATCGGCTCACGCAGAAGAACGTTTGTTGGGGGGCAAAACCGCCGCACCGCCGCGTCATCCTTGCTCCCCGAAACCATTCATGCGAAGAGCCCGCAATGGAAACAGCGACGAGCCGGACATGACCAAGCGCGATACAGCCGAGCGCAAGAACGGGCTCACCTATGCCGAAGCGGGTGTCGACATCGATGCCGGCAATCTGATGGTCGAGAAGATCAAGCCGCTGGTGCGCGCGACGCGCCGGCCGGGCGCCGATGGCGAGATCGGCGGCTTCGGCGGCCTGTTCGATCTCAAGGCCGCCGGCTTCACCGATCCGGTACTGGTCGCGGCCAATGACGGCGTCGGCACCAAGCTCAAGATCGCCATC
>NZ_RZSG01000176.1:0-9439 GCF_003997725.1 Mesorhizobium sp. M4A.F.Ca.ET.050.02.1.1 | reverse complement strand
GTCGACGGGCAGGACGAAGCACAGCGTCTTGTTGATGGCGCCATGGCCGTCGCGGATCGGGGCGGCCATGCACCAGGTGAAGCGGTCGGCGAGCGCCGATGTCTCGCTGAAGCCCTGCTCGCGCGCCAGTTCGACATCGGCGAAGAATTCGCCGGGTGCGATGATGCGGCCGTCGGGAAGCTTGTAGTCGTCAGCCGGGATGAAAGCTCCAAGCTCTTCCCTGCTCATATGGCCGACCAGAAGCCGTCCCGATGCCGTCCACGGGATCGGCACCTCGACGCCGACATCGCTGGAAATGCGGAACGGGCCGGGCGAATCCCGGCAGTCGAGGACGACATATTTGTTGCCGCGCAGACCGCACATCTGAACGGTCTCGCCGGTCTCCGCGGCCATCCTGTCCAGCGTCTCGAGGATGCGACGGTAGTGCGCATTGTGATGCGAATAGGCCCAGCCGAACAGGTGCATCGCGCGGCCGAAATAGACATAGCCCTCGGTGCCGACATTCTCGAGCATCTCGGCTTCGAGCAGGCTGTTGACGATCTCGTAGGTGGTCGAGCGCGGCGCGCCAATCATCTTGGCGAGGTCGCCGACGCGCACCGGCGCACGATGCCTGAGCAGCGCCTCGAGCAGCATGATGACGCGGTCGATGCCGCGGCGGCGCTCGCCACCTTGCGGTGACGCACTGCCAGCCTCGATCAGATTGGTCGCGCTATCGCTCATTTCGGCCGTCCAAAATCATTTTAAGTCCTCGTCTCAAGACGCTTGAAAGATGTCAAGGCTCGGTCTAGCATCCCGACTGTCCGATATACAGGCACGATGTCTGAAATACCGGACAGATTAACGAGCCGGACAGAGAAGTCCAGACGAAAAAACGGGCGGTTCCGCAACGCGGCAACCGGCGGTTTTGTCGTCCCGACTCCGCACGCCCGGACACAACCACTGAAGGGGAACAGTCATGATGAAATCGCCGTTTTTCGCATCCGCCAGCGCCCTTTGCCTCGGTCTCGTCCTGGCCTTGGGCGTAGGCTCGCAGGCCAATGCCGCCGCTAAATGCATCAAGGGCGACCGCAAGGCGCCGTACACGATCGGCTGGGCCAACATCTATTCGGTGCCGACCTGGATGAAGCAGACGCAGGGCACCATCGAGGCCGAGGTCGAGGCGCTGAAGAAGCAGGGGCTGGTCGACAAGCTGGTCGTCACCGACGCCCAGGGCGACGCCAACGTGCAGATCCAGCAGATCCAGTCGATGATCGATTCCAATGTCGACGCCATCATCCTGATCGCCGGCTCATCGACCGCGCCGGCGCGCGTTATCGCCGATGCCTGCGCCAAGGGCATCGCTATTATCAACTTCGACAGCCTCGTCGACACCGACCAGGTGACCGCCAAGGTCAACACCGATTCCTCGCAGTGGGGCGACCAGGCCGCCAAGTTCCTGATCGACGCCATCGGCGGCAAGGGCAAGATCCTGATCCTCAACGGTCCGGCCGGCGTCTCGGTCAGCGACGATCGCCGCAAGGGCGCCGATGCCGAGCTCAAGGCCCACCCGGACGTGAAGATCCTGGCCGAGACCAACACACCCTACAATGTCGCGCCGGCGCAGGAAGCCGTCACCAGCCTGCTGTTCGCCAATCCCGAAATCGACGGCATCCTGTCGCTCGGCGGCGCGCTGTCGGCGGGCGCGGTGCTGGCACTCGACAAGCAGGGCCGCGACCAGGTGCCGATCACCGGCGAGAACGCTCGGCAGTTCCTCGAACTGTGGAAGGAAAAGGGCCTGAAGAGCTGGGCCACCATGCAGCCGAACTGGCTCGGCGCCTTCGCTACCTACACCGCCGTCCAGGCGCTCGAAGGCAAGGACGTGCCGGCCTTCGTCAAGATCCCGCTGCCGGTGATCGACAATTCCAACATTGACGAATACCTCGCCCGGGCCAAGGATTTCCCGGCTGACGGCTATATCTATTCGCCTTACGATGAGGAGCTGTTCAAGAAACTGCTGGCGCAGAAATAGGCCGGAAGGGTTGTAGCATTGACAACCATGGCTCCGCTCCTAGCCGCGCGGGGGGTGTCGAAGGCCTTCTTCGGCAATCCGGTCTTGCGCGACGTTTCCATCGCTCTCCAGCCGGGCCGCGTGCATGCGCTGCTCGGCGAGAATGGCGCCGGAAAGTCGACCCTGATCAACCTTCTGTCCGGGGCGCTGCGCCCGGATGGCGGGACGATCGACGTCGACGGGCGCGGGGTGGCGCGCATGACGCCGGCGCTGGCGCGGCAGGCCGGCATTGCCGTCGTGCAGCAGGAGCTCAGCCTGACCGCCAGCCTTTCGATCGCCGAGAATATCGGCCTCGGCGCCTATCCGAAGCGGTTCGGCCTGGTCGACTACAATGAGCTCGCCGCCCGGGCAAGGGCGGCGTGCGACCTCGTCGGGCTGCACGAGCCACTGTCGACGCCCGTCGGGCAACTGCCGCTCGGGCGCCGACAGATGGTGGAGATCGCCAAGGCGCTCTACCGCCGGCCACGCGTGCTAATCCTCGACGAACCGACCTCGTCGCTGTCGGCGACGGAGACGAAAATATTGACCGATCTGTTGGCGCGGCTGCGCCGGGAAGGCATCGCCATCCTCTACATCTCGCACCGGCTCAACGAAGTGATGACGCTCTGCCAGCATGTCACCGTCCTCAAGGACGGCACCTGCACGGCGGACCGCTCGCTGGACGGAACCGACGCCGCCGGGCTGGTGCGACTGATGGTCGGTCGCGACCCTGGCGATCTCTTTCCCAAGTGGCAGGCTTCCGCCTCGCCGGCCACCGCCATCTCGGTCCGCAACTTTGCGGCCGGCCTGATGCGCGACGTCGATCTCGACATCAGGACGGGCGAGGTGCTGGGCATTGGCGGCCTGGTCGGGCAGGGGCAGGAGGACCTGTTGCTCGGCCTCTACGGCGCCATCCCGGCGAGGACGAAGTCGGCGACCGTCAACGGTGCCCCGGGCCTGCCCGGTGGTGTGCCGAAGGCCAATGCGCTCGGCCTCGCCTACGTGCCGGCCGACCGCAAGCGCGAGGGACTGCACCTGATCCATCCGATCATCACCAACATGATGCTGCCTGCCTTCGCGCGGCTGCCGGCGCTGAAGCTGCGCAGCCGCCAGGCCGAGCGCAAGACGGCAAAGGGCCTTGCCGCGCAGCTCGCCATCAAGGGCGATCTCGAACGGCCGGCGCAGGCGCTGTCCGGTGGCAACCAGCAGAAGGTCGCGCTGGCAAAATGGATGTCGCATGATCCGCTGGTGCTGCTGCTCAACGACCCGACACGCGGCGTTGATGTCGAGACCAAGCGCGAGATCTATCTGATGCTGCGCGCCTTCGCCGCCGCTGGCAAGGCCGTCGTGCTGCTCAGTTCCGACACGCCGGAACTGGTGCATCTGTGCGACCGTGTGGCGGTGGTGCGGGAAGGTCGCATCGCGGCCACGCTCGAACGCGCGGCGCTGAGCGAGGAAGCCATCGTGTCGGCGGCGATGGGCGCCGAGAGACAGAAGGTCGCGGCATGAGTACTTCTTCCCCGGCGAAAACCGCCGGCGCCCTCTATTGGCCGGTGCAAGCGCGCCGCAATATCGGCGTGCGCAGCCTGTTCGTCGTCGTGCTCGCATTCCTCATTGCTTATGGCGTGCTGTTTCCTGGCCTGTTCACGGCCTCCGGCTTCGCCAAGTTCACCCAGAGCTGGTTTCCGCTGGCGCTGGTGGCGATGGCGCAGGCGATCCTCATGCTTACGGGCGGCATCAGCCTGGCGATCGGCGCCACCGTCAGTCTCGGGGCGGTCATCGCCGCGACCACCATGGCCGGGCCACTCGGCGTCGCCGGCGGCGCCGCCGCGGTGGCGCTGACCGGGCTCGGCATCGGAGCCGTTACCGGCTTGATCGTAGTGCGGCTTCGCTTGCCGGCGATCGTGGTCACGCTCGCCGGTTCCTTCATCATTGGTGGCGCCGCACTGCTGATCCTGCCAAGGCCGGGTGGCTCCATTCCGGAATGGTTGTCCGACCTGCTGGCCGGCGACACGCCAGCGGCCTTCGCGCTTCTGTTGGCAATCGTTCTCCTTTGGAAGCTCTATCTGGCGACGCCGCTGGGACTGAGCCTCTACGCCGCCGGCGAGAATCCGGTCGGCGCCTTTCGGTCCGGCGTGCCGGTCGATATGGCGCGCGTCGCCGCCTATGCGATCAGCGGCCTGCTCTCGACCAGCGCCGGCCTGTTCGTCGCGGCGCAGACGGGCTCGGGCGATCCGGTGATCGGCAACGCCTTCACGCTCAACTCCATCGCCGCCGCGGTGCTCGGCGGTATCGGCTTCCTCGGCGGCCAGGGCACGATGCGCGGTGCGCTCGCCGGCAGCCTGCTGCTCAGCCTGATGATCAGCGTCATGTTCTTCCTCGGCTTCACGCCGGTGGCGCAGTATGTCGCGCAGGGGCTGATCATCATCGGCGCCGTCGCCATCCCGCAATTCCGTAAGGTGCAGCCATGACAGCCTGGAACGAAAGCGCGGGCGGCAAGCGCGCCAAGGCGATCCTGAAGAGCCGGCCCTTCCTCACCGTGGCCATTGTCGCGGCAGTCTGGATCGGGGCGAGCTTCGCGTCGCGCGGCTTCGGCGCTTATGGCCATCTGCGCTATCTGGTCGAACTCGGCGCCGTGATCGGCCTGGTCGCGGCGGGCCAGACCTTCGTCGTGATCGCCGGCGGCATCGATCTTTCGGTTGCGGCGATCGTCACCGTCAGCGCCATCAGCCTGCCGCTCTTGTCATGGCAGGCCGACCCGACCGGCCTTGCGCCGGTGCTCGCGGTGCTTGCGCTGACCACGGTGATCGGGCTGGTCAACGGGCTCGGCGTGGCGCTGCTGCGCGTTCATCCCATGATCATGACGCTGGCCATGGCGACCTTCCTGCAAGGGCTTCTGATCATCATTGCTGGCGGCAGTGCCGTCACCGCCGAGAACCCGCTGGTGCATTGGCTCGGCAATGCGCGGCCGGCAGGGATTCCGGCGGGCATTCTGCTCTGGGTGGCCGTTTCCGCGATTGTGCTGACGGTCATGCACGCCACGCCGTTCGGCGCGCGCATCTTCGCCATGGGCGCCAATCCGCTTGCCGCGGCCCTGTCCGGCGTGCCGGTGACGTCGACGACACTCGCCGTCTATGGCATCAGCGGCTTCACGGCGGGGCTGGCGGGCGTGCTCGTGCTCGGCATGAACGGACAGGGCTATGTCGGGATCGGCGATCCCTACCTGCTTGCATCGATCGCCGCGGTGGTGCTCGGCGGCACGTCCATTCTCGGCGGGCTCGGCACCTATGCCGGCACCATTCCCGGCGCGATCCTCTTGGTGACCATCACCGCGCTGATCACCGTGGTCAACGCATCTCCGGGTTGGCGCAGCATCCTGTTCGGCTCGCTGATCCTCGGCCTGCTGCTTCTCTCAGGCCGGGAGCAGGCTCGTCGATGACACGTCGTCCAGCCGGTAGATGCGCTTGGCGTTGCCGAAGAACAGCGCCGCCTGCTCGTCCGCGGAAAGGCCGGAAGCAATGGCCTTGAAGCTGTCATACACTTCGTCGAACGAGGCATGCAGGCCGGCGACCGGGAAGTCGGAGCCGAACATGGCGCGCTTCGTTCCAAAACAGTCGATGCAGTGCAGCACCACCGGCCGCAGGCTGTCGAGCGTCCAGTCATGATCGTAGGCGACGAGGTCCGAGATCTTGACGGCAACGTTGTCGTGCTGCGCCAGAAGCCGCAGTCCGTCGCGCCATTTCCGCATGCCATCAACGTCGCGGTCGATCGGGCTGCCGCAATGGTTGAGGACGAATTGCTGATCTGGAAAGGCCGCGGCGAGGCGAGCGGCATCAGCCAGTTGGCGCGGGAACACCATCAGGTCAAAGGAGAGCCCGTGGCGCGCGAGCAGCTTCAGTCCGGAGCGCCAGGCCGGATCGTCCATGATGCCGTCGCGGGCGGCGAAGCGACGCGCCGGATCGGGGTCCCAGCTCAGAATATCGCGCACGCCGACGACGCGATGGAAGGCAGCCTGCGCTTCGATAATCGCCGGGGCCTGCCGCCTGGCCAGCGGCACGTGCACGACATAGCGTGTCGGGATTCCCTGCGACTTGTCCAGCGTCTCCAGCCAGCGGGTCTCGCCGACGCAGTCGTCGGCAGCCCAGCCGGCTTCGACATGGACGGTGGCGACGACAGCGTGCCGGGCGACATCGCGCAGATAATCCTGGGGCAGATAGTTGCGGCGCAGCGGGCCAAGCTCGCCCAGGCCGCCGCGTTCGCCGGCCGTGGGCGTCAGCCAGGGATTGCGGCCGAGACCCAGGTCCCAGAGATGATGATGGGCATCGATGATCGGTCCACCGTAGGGAATGGGCATGCGTTTCTCTCAAGCGATGACCGGCACCGGCAATCTCTCTGGAACGGCCCAAGGGGTAGCATCGGATGAGTGAAAACACACCGGCTCCGCCGCTCGTCGTGCATGAAAATTTTCTGCTCGACGATCGCATCCGCGGCGTGCCGCCAGGCACCTCCGGGCTGGACAGCAGACAGGTCGGGCAACAAGGCTGGCATCCGGCAGACGGCCGCATGTCGCTGCCTTTGCTGACGCTCGACGAGGCCGCCTTCACCTCAAATCGCGACCTCTTCCTGCGTTATATCCGCGAGCAGGGCGCCGAGATCGCGCCGCACGCCAAGACGCCGATGGCGCCGGACCTTGCCCGATCGCTGGTCGAGGCCGGCGCATGGGGCACGACGGTCGCCGACATCAGGCAGGCCACCGTGATGCTGAAAACCGGGCTGACGCGGCTGATCATCGCCAACGAGGTCGGCGGCGCGGGCGGCGCCGGCCGCCTCGCGGCACTCGCCGGCGCCTGGCCGGATGCCGAGCTTAGCATCTTTGCCGACTCTGTCCCCGCCGTGGGCGCGCTGGCGCAAGCCTGGCGCGCCAATTCTGCCTTGCAGCCATTGCCCGTTCTGGTCGAGCTCGGCACGGCCAGGGCAGGCGCGCGAAGCACGGCTGAGGCGGAAGCGATCGCCGATGCAATCGCGGCGACCGGTGGACGGCTGCTGATCGCCGGCGTCGCGACCTATGAAGGTGCGGCAGCCCAGTCCGATCCGGTGCGTGCCGACGAGGTGGTGTCGGCGCTGCTGGCAAACGTCGGCGACATGTTCCTCAGGCTCCGCGCCCGCGTCGGCGGCGAGGCGCCATTGATCGCGACGGCCGGCGGTTCGGTCTTTTTCGACAAGGTGGTCGCGGCGCTTTCGCACATTGTCGCGAAGGACAGCAATGCGAGGCTGGTGCTGCGCAGCGGCGCCATCTTCTTCCACGATCATGGCGTCTACGATCGATCGCTGGGGGCGGTCGATGCCCGCAACGGTTTTACCGTCAATGGCGCGAGTGTTTCGGCGCGGCGCTTGTTCCGCCCGGCGCTGCGCATCTGGGCCGAGGTGCTGTCGCGGCCAGAACCAAGCCTCGCCATCTGCGGCATGGGGATGCGCGACGTCTCGTTCGACCAAGGCTTCCCGAAGCCGTTGATGGTCCATCGCGCCGGCCATGCGCTTGCGGTGCCACCGAAAGCCGAGGTCATAAAACTCAACGACCAGCATGCCTTCCTGTCGCTTCAGCCGGGCGACGACATCGCCGTCGGCGACGTCGTCGAGTTCGGCATCTCGCACCCTTGCACGTGCCTCGACCGCTACCGCGTCATCTTCGGCGTCGATGGAAACGGGCATGTGGCGCACGCCTTCCCCACCTATTTCGGCTGACCAGAGCCCTATGAGAGAACCTCGAAAGGATCCGTCATGATCAAGTACTTCCAGTCCGGGTCCCGCATGTCGCAGGCCGTCGTCTATGGCGGCATGGTGCACATCGCGGGGCAGGTCGCCAACGACCGCAAGGCCGGCATCGAGGCGCAGACGAGCGACGTGCTGGCCAAGATCGAGTCGCTGCTCATCGAGGCCGGCAGCAGCAAGTCGAAGCTGGTGGCGGTCAACATCTTCCTGCCGCAGATCGGCGACTTCGATGCCATGAACAAGATCTACGATGCCTGGGTGGATCCGTCACGGCTGCCTGCCCGTGCGTGCGTCGAGGCGCGCCTGGCCGATCCGGACTTGCGCATCGAGGTCACGGCGGTGGCGGCCGTCTGAGAGGGAACCATGCACACCGGCCTCGTCCACGCGCTCGATTTCGACCGCGACGGCAAAACATCAGGTCATTTGAGCATCCCGTTCTCGATCGACCGCTCGCCCTATTTCCAGGTCAAGGTGCCGATCTGCCTGATCCGCAACGGCGAGGGCCCGTCGCTGCTTCTGATGGCAGGCAATCACGGCGACGAATATGAGGGCGAGCTGTCGCTGGCCAAGCTTGTGCGCAGGCTCGATCCCAAGCGGATCAGGGGTCGGGTCACCATCCTGCCGATGGCGAACGTGCCGGCTGTGATGGCGGCCAAGCGCTGCTCGCCGCTCGACGGCGGCAACCTCAACCGCGCCTTTCCGGGCGACCCCTCGGGCACGCCGACCGGCCGGCTCGCGCATTTCCTCGAGACCGAGCTGTTTGCCCGGCACGACGTCGTCTTCGACATCCATTCCGGCGGCACGTCGATGGAGCATCTGCCGACGGCGTTGGTCGAACGCAATGCCGACCCGGAGCGTCACCGGCGCGGTGTCGAATTGATGCGCACGCTCGGCATGCCCTATGGCTTCATCGCCGACAACGGCCCGGCGTCGCCGACCTCGATGGGTGCCGCGCGCCGTGCCGGCGCGATCGGCGTCAGCGGCGAGTTCGGCGGTGGCGGCACGGCAACGGTGGATTCCATGGCGCTCACCGCCCGTGCGCTCGACAGGCTGATGATGGCGCTGGGCTTGGTCGAGGCGCCCGTTCTGGCGCCGGAGGCCGAGCCTGCCGCTCCAACGCGGCTGCTTTCGCTGTCGCGGCACAGCCAGGGCATCTATGCCACGCGGCGCGGCTGGTTCGAGCCAGCGGTCAGGCTCGGCGACAGCGTCAGCGCCGGACAGCTTGCCGGCTGGTACCACGACCTTGAACGGCTCGACTTCGCCGAGGAAGCCCTGCATTTCGCCGAAAGCGGCATCGTGCTGTCGCGCCGGCTGCACACGATGTGCGAGGCAGGCGATTGCTTGATGCAAGTCGCGGAGCCGGTGGACAGCTGAGAGCAAACGCCGGGCGATGCAAGGAAGCCGAGGATGACCATGCAGCTATCAATATGGACCTATCCCTGGGACATCCAGGACATCGGACTGGAGACGGTCGAGCGTGATCTCGTCGAGCGTGCCGGGCTCAATATGGTCAGCCTCGCCACGTCCTACCATGCCGGGCGATTCCTGCAGCCGCGTAGCCCGCGGCGCAAGGCCTATTTCCCGGAGGACGGCACCATCTACTTCCAGCCGACGGCAGCGCGCTGCCGTCGGCTGGAAGTAGAT
>NZ_RZSG01000175.1:0-9456 GCF_003997725.1 Mesorhizobium sp. M4A.F.Ca.ET.050.02.1.1 | reverse complement strand
GATCAGGCCGACCTTGATCTTGTCGGCCGCATGGGACGGCGTCGCAAGCGCCAATGCTATGGCAAGCCCTCCCAACAGTTTTCCTTCCAGTCGCATGCTCGTTTCCTCCCTTGTTTGGGCGCCTTCCGAAGGAAGGTTCACCCTCGTTGCAGGCTGCCCCTGCAGCCGACAAAATCCTTGTCAGGCCCCGACGATCATGGAGACCAGTTGCTGCTTGTTGTCCTCGTTCGGGACCAGTTCACCAACCTTGCGTCCTTGGCGGAGCACGACGGCCCTGTCCGCAAGCTCGACGACATGTTCCATGTTGTGGGTGATCAGGATGACGGCGTTCCCCTGGTCGCGCAGCCTCGCGACCAAATCAAGGACCTGGCGGGACTCGCGCAGGCCGAGCGCGGCAGTAGGCTCGTCTAGAATGACCACCTTGCGAGCGAAGACCGTCGATCGCGCGACGGCGATGGCCTGCCTCTGTCCTCCCGACATCATCGCGACGACGGTGTCGTTCCTAGGCAAGGTCACTTTGAGATTGTCGAGCAAGGATCGAGCCTCGGCGTCCATGCGCCGCTGCCTGAGAAATCGCAAACCGCGTGGCAGCCATTGCGGTCCCGCGATTTCACGTCCGGCGAAGAAGTTCTGCGCCGGAGTCAAGTTGTCGAATAGCGCGAGGTCCTGGTAGACCGTTTCTATTCCAGCGGCGCGCGCCTCGGCCGGGGATCGGATGGGCGTGACCTGTCCGTCGATTACGATCGAGCCGGCGTCCAGGCGATGAACGCCGCTGATACACTTGATCAAGGTCGACTTGCCGGCGCCGTTGTCGCCGAGAAGGCACAGGATCTCTCCCCGCCGCACCGAGATGCTTACATCGCTCAGCGCGAGCACGGAGCCAAACCTTTTGCTCGCGACTTCGACCGACAGGACCGGTGTATCCTCAATACTGGTCCATTCTTTGGAGCTCAGCGAAACGGCGCTCATGACTGCTTCCCCGCCTGCATCACGCGAACTCGCCCTTCGAGATAGTTGCGAAGAACGTCGCCTTCGACGGCGATGACGATGACCACCCCGATGACGATCAACTGGAAGAAGATGTTGACGTTGAGCAGGTTGAGCGAATTGCGAATGACGCCGATCATCAAGGCGCCGATAAGAGCGTTGCCGAGATGTCCGCGGCCACCGAGGAAGCTTGCCCCGCCTATGATGACGGCAGCGATCGTGTCGAGCTCGAGCAGGTTGCCAAAAAGCGGCGAGCCGGCATCGGTCCTCCCGGCCAAGATCACAGCTCCAATGCCCGCGCAGGTGCCTGATACGACGTAGGTCGAGACCAGCACCCATGATACGGGAATGCCCATGCGCAGGGCGGCATCCGGCCGCCCGCCAACGGCGTAGATCCAGCGGCCCCAGACCATCGTCCTGGTCACCACGAAGAACGCGGCCGCGACCGCCAAAACCACGAAGACCGATCCCGGCAACCCCCCGAGCGCATCCGTGCCGAGGGCGCCGATGGACGGCGGCATGCCTGGAATCGCGCGTCCATCGGCAAGCTGCAGGGCAAGTCCCTTGGCTATGCTCAAGGTAGCAAGCGTGATGATGAATGGATGCGGCAGGCGCCCGAAGACGTAGAAGCCGCCGTTGATGGCTCCGACCAGGGCGCCAGACAAGACCATGACCGCGATTACCAGCGCAGCCGGCGCGCCTGCATGGAACGACAGAGCACCCAGGACCGAAGCCAGAGCCAGGTTTGACCCTACGGACAGGTCGATGCCGCGCGTCAGGATCACCAATTGCTGCCCCATGGCGACGACCGAGATGACTGCCGTTTGCGCCAGTATGTTGCTGATGTTGCGGGCAGTGAGAAAATAGGAGGATGTCATGCTTAGCGCTGCAATGAGTAGTAGAAGGATCAGCGCTGGGCCAAAGTTCAGAATGGCAAGACTTACGGACAATGTGTTTGGCTGCGGTAGCGGACCTACCATGGTGTTGCCGCTAGTGTCTGTTATGGGGCTCTTGGTCATTCCAGCCAAATATTCGCCCGAGATCGAACGTGGCGCGCACGTCGATTTCCCTGCTTGCTGTTGTTTATTGCCTCTTCCTCTTATCGATAAAAAACAATACTATCCGCGCCAGCGTCAAGTTGTTTTTTATGGATAAAAATTCGCCAAAAAGGACAAGCCTGGGGAGGGTTGGCCTTCATGAAAACCGACACCGTCTTCAAAAAGGCATTCAATCGAATTCTCGATCTTATGGTCCGAAGCGACATTGAGGATCCGCTGCCCTCGGAAAACGCGCTCAGGCGTCAGCTGGGCGTGAGCCGCACCACCATTCGCAAAGTGTTGAATGAGCTGGATCATCGTGGCGTCATCGCCTGCGCCACGCGGTCCCGCGTCAAAGATCGGCAAGTTCAACCGAGCGATTATTTTCCTGATGTAGAGACGACGCCGCGCAATATGCATGTCGAACAGCAGTTCATGGAATGGATGCTTCGCGGCGACACCAAGCCGGGGACATTGATCAACGAACTTGATCTGTCGCGCCAATTTGGCGTCGCGACCAGCGGAATACGGGAGTTCCTAATCCGCTTTGCCCGGTTCGGTTTGGTCGAAAAGCGTCCGAACTCCGGATGGATATTCAAGGGGTTTACCGAGGATTTCGCGCTTGAGCTTTTCGAAATTCGCGTGATGTTTGAGTTGCGATCAGCGCGGCTCTTCGCCATGCAGGCCGCCCACTCTCCCCTATGGCAAAAGCTCGAGACACTGAAGTGCGCACATCTCGATCTGCTGGGAGACATCGAATATCGATTCCATGACTTTTCCAGTCTCGACGATCGTTTCCATCGGCTGGTTAACGAGGCTTCATCCAATCGATTTATCAGCGACTTCTACGATATCATCAGCTTCATCTTTCACTACCACTACCAATGGAACAAGCGCGACGAGAAGCAGCGGAACCACGCAGCCTTGATCGAGCATCTGGCTTACATCGATGCGTTATTGAGTCACGACTTGTCGCGCGTTGAGCTGGCGGCCGACGCCCACTTGTCATCCGCAAGGGAGACGCTTTTGCAGTCCCTTCTGGCGGCGAGTTGAAGCGTATCGACTCGACCCAAGTGTGTGTTCGGGGGATGAGGCGGTTCGTTTATTCCGGGCCGTCAGGCCCGTATGCCTACTCACGCGCTCGAGCCGAATCAGTCGAGCCGAATGACCACGCAGCCATAGGCGTCTAGCGGCAGTGTTCCCGAGACGGGCTTTCCTGCCAACAGATCGACGCCCGCGGGAACGTTCGGCACAATGACCGGAGTCTCCGTGGTGTTGAGCACGAACATCAACCGGCGGTCTTCGGCTTCCCGGACAGTGACCTCCACTCCGGCAGGCAGTTCAGGCAGCAAAGGCGCGATGCCGGCCTTGGTGAGCACGACATCGACAAGTTTCTCAACCAGCTGCTGCGTGAGATACGTGCCGACATAGACGACACGCCCGCGCCCCACCTGACGGGCGGTGATCGCGGGAGAGCCGGCGGCGAAGCGGTTCGACCAGGCGCCAAGCACCTCGGTGTCGGGCGCTGCCTCGAGCAGCTCGTACAAATGCGCGGCCTGGAATTCTTCATTGCCAAGAGTGAAAAGGTATTTGCGTTCGACCGATGAGGCCGGAAGCGGCGGCGGCGCATAGGCGCCCATGGCGGCCGGACGGAACAGGGGGAAGAGGCCGCTGCCGCCTTCGGGAGCGACACGGCCGAACTCCGTCACCTTGACGCCGCTCAGTGCCGAAAGGGCGTTGCCGGGAGCCTGCTCACGGATGATGTGATTGTTCTCGTCCCTTGTTCCGCTCAATGCCGACAGGATCAGCGTGCCGCCATTGCGCACGAACGTCTCGACAGCCTCGTTCCATTGATCCTTCCACATCACCCAATGCGGGATGTAGAGCGCCTTGAGCCGCGAAAGATCGTCTTCGGGATGAATGAACCCGCATGCAATGCCATTGTGATAGCAATGGCGATGAAGCAGCGTCGCGTCTTCGAGCGGGCTGGGAAGCCCGATCGGATAGGTCTTGTATGCTTCTTGGTTGTCGAAGTCGGCGCCGGCAATGCCGAGATCCATGCGCACGGCCGTACCTAGGATCTGGTCCTTGACGGCGGCGATTTCGTGGAAGAACCGGCTTGCCTCGTCATAGCGGCGGCGCGGTACGTCGTCGTGATCGATGACGCCCATCCAGTATATTTCGGCTCCGAAATGCGCGGGACGCCAACGAAAGAACATAATGCCGTCGGCGCCGCGCGCCACCGAGGTCATGGCCATCCGGCGCATTTCGCCCGGCTCCGGCGTCATCGTCGAGAATCCGGGCTGACTGCCGAGGCCCGAGGCCTGCTCCGGCACGATGAAGTTGCCGGAGTAGGCGCGGCATATATCGAGGTGGAAGGCCTGGGTCGTCGCGTGCCCGCCGGTCCGGCGCATCTCGTCATAGAGCATCGGATAGATGTCGAAGCCGATGAAATCGAGGTCCTGTCCGAACCGGCCGCGCAAATCGATGTCGGCAAGCTGGCCAAGATTGTGAAAGATGAACCAGTCCGGATTGGCGGCGCGCAGGATCTCGACTTGGTCGTGTTGGAACGCGGCGGTCGCTGCGGCCAGAAAGCGATGGTAGTCCTGCACATGGCCAGGGCTGGGGTATGACGGCATAAGCGGTCTCGGTAGGTCGATCTGCGAGAAGTCGTCGTAGGCCGTCGCCCAAAAGTGACCGCCCCAGGCGAAGTTCAGCGCCGCGATAGTGCCGTAGGCCTTCTGCAGGTATTTCTGGAACTCCAGCCGGGTCGAGGGCGCAAACGATTCCGACACGGTGGTGTTGAGCTCGTTGTCCGTCTGCCAGCCGATTACACGCGGGTTATCCCGATAATGCTCGGCCATGGCGCGCGTGATGCGGCGGCTGTGGGCGCGGAATACCGGGCTTGTGGTGTCGGCATGCTGGCGCGATCCGTGGCTCGAGGGCCGCCCGTTTATGTCGACGCGCAGCACTTCGGGATAGTTGACGGTAAGCCAGCGCGGAGGGGTCGCCGTCGGCGTGCACATGATCGTGTCGATCCCCACCTGGCCGAGAATTTCGATCGCGCGATCGAAAAGGCCGAACTCGAACCTGCCTTCACGGGGTTCGAAAATGTGCCAGGCGAACTCCCCCATGCGCACGGTGTTGACTCCGGCGGCAGCCATGCGCTCGGCGTCACGCTGCCAGCTGCCCTCGTCGACATGTTCGGGGTAGTGCGGCGCTCCGAGCAGAAAGCGGTCGAGATTAAGGGGCCGCCATACGGATAGCGGGGCGGGCTTCTTGCGGTTCATTCGTATGGGACTTTCGAATTTTCGAGGTTCAGATTGAGGCGACGGGTTTTCTTGGCGTTAGCGTGCGCCCATCGGGCCCGAACAGGTAGGCGTCGCCGGTGTCGAAGCCCACCTGCAACGTGGCGCCGACGCCGATCGCGGAAACCTTGTTGAGCTGAAGCGTGAAATTGCCGGTGCCGCTGTCTGAATTGGTCGTCTGAAGCGGGGAGGCATCGACGTAAAGAACGGTTTCGCGTCCCAGCTGCTCGACCAGCCGCACCTGGCCGGAGAAGACCGGCATTGCGCCGCCGCTCGCTTCGACGACATGCAGCGCCTCCGGCCGGATGCCGATGGTCACGGCGTCGCCGGCCGAAAGGCTGGTCACGTCGATACCGCCGAAGCTCAGTGTCGGCAGGCCGGCTGCCGTTACCGAGACGACGGATGCCTCGACGCTGACCGCTTTCGCTTCGATGAAATTCATGCGGGGCGCGCCGAGGAACCCGGCGACGAAGATGTTTGCGGGGTTGGCATAGAGCTCCAACGGGGAGCCGACCTGCTCGATACAGCCTTTGTTGAGGATCACGATCCGGTCGGCCATGGTCATGGCCTCGACCTGGTCGTGGGTGACGTAGATCATCGTCGATCCGAGCTGCGCGTGCAGGCCCGAAAGCTCGACCCGCATCTGGGTGCGCAGTGCGGCATCGAGGTTCGAAAGCGGCTCATCGAAGAGGAACACCTCGGGCGAGCGTGTGATGGCGCGACCGATCGCGACGCGCTGGCGCTGTCCGCCCGACAGTTGTTTCGGGCGCTTGTCGAGTTGCTCCTCCAGACGCAAGATCCGTGCCGCGCGTTTGACGGCAGCCTCGATCTCGGTCCTGGGCCGTTTGGCCATCCTGAGGCCGAAGCCCATGTTCTCGGCGACGGTCATATGCGGGTAAAGCGCATAGGACTGGAAGACCATTGCGATGCCGCGGTCGCCGGGCTCTTCCCTGGTGACGTCGCGCCCGTTGATCACGATCTGGCCGGAGTTGATCGTTTCCAGCCCGGCGATCGTCTTCAGCAATGTTGACTTTCCGCAGCCGGACGGGCCGACCATGACGACGAACTCGCCCTTTTCGATCTTCAGGTCGACTGTCTTGAGGGCATGGTAGCTGCCATAATGCTTGTCGACTTTTCGCAATTCCACGCTGCTCATATCGCGGCGCCTTTCCGTGCGTGTCGGGTGCGGCAGGGTTCGCGGCGGATCATCCCTTGACGGCCCCCATGGTTAGGCCGGCGACAAAGTGTTTTTGCATCATGAAGAACATCACGACCGGCGGCAGGGCTACGAAGACCGTGGCCGCCGAAACGATGTTCCAGGCCGATGTCCATTCGCCGCGCAGATTGTTCAAACCTGCGGTAACGGGTTTGACCGCATCGCTCTGGGTAAGCACGATTGCCCAGAAATAATCGTTCCAGACGAAGGTGAAGGTGAGGATGGCGAGTGCCGCCAGTGCCGGCCGCACCAGGGGAACAACCACGTGGCGCAATGTCTGGAATGGCGAGGCGCCTTCGGCTCGCGCCGCCTGGAACAACTCGCCCGGCAAAGCAGCGATGAAGTTGCGCATGAAAAGCGTAGCAAAACCGGTCTGGAACGCGATGTGAAAAATGATCAGTGCATAGACGGTGTCATAGAGGCCGAGCCGTACCATCAGGTCGCGGACGGGGATCATCATGATCTGCGCCGGCAGGAAGTTGCCGCCGACGAAGAGCGCGAAGATCAGGTTGGAGCCGCGGAACGGATAGCGCGACAAGACGAAGCCGGTGAGCGTCGACAGGATGAGGACGCCGATGACGGAGGGTATGGTGATCAGCAGGCTGTTGAGGAAAAAGCGCAGCATGGCGGTCTGCTCGAAAACCGCCTTGTAGTTCTCGATCAGGCTGAATTTCTGCGGCCAGCCCCAGTAGTTGCCGGCCATCAGCTCCTCGTTGGAGCGGATCGAGGTCAGCATGACGGCAAGCAGCGGCAGCAGCCACAGGATCACGACCAGGGCGACACCGCCCAGATACAGGGCTCGCTGGATCCTGGCATCGTCGGGAATTGGTCGCGGGTACATCAGGCGTTGCTCCGCTCAGCCTTGATGAGGCCATTGAGATACCAGGCGATGAAGACGATCATGATCACGAACAGCACCGTGGCGATCGCGGCGCCGTAGCCGAAGCGATAGGAAAAGATCGACTCCTGGTACATCTGGTAGGCGAGCACGGTGGATGAGCCGTAGGGGCCGCCACTGGTCATGACCGCGATCATGTCGAAGGAGCGCAGCGCGCCGATCACCGTCACCGCGATGGCGATGAAGCCGACCTGCGACAGCTGCGGCAGGACGACATGGCGCAGCATGCGCCAGCCGCGCGCGCCGTCGACGCGCCCGGCGGCGATCAGATCGTCGTTGAGGCCGTTCAGCCCCGCCAGGAACAGGATCATGCAGAAGGCGATCTGTGGCCACAGAGCGGCGGCGGCAACCGCGAAGGTGACGAAGGTCTCGTCTGAAAGCAGCGCCGGGGCGGTCGCTCCAAAGGCGCTGAAGACAAGCTGCAGCAAGCCGAAGTTCGGATCGTAGACCCAGCCGAACACTACACCGACCGTAACGGTCGCCAGAACCAGCGGCACGAAGAACAGCGATTTGAGAATACGCATGCCGCGGATCTGCTGGTTCACGATCAGGGCAAGCGCGAGGCCGATCGGCGGCGCCAGCATGAAGATCAGCAGCCAGATGAGGTTGTTCTTGAGCGAAACGTAGAACTGCGGGTCGTCGGCCAGTTCGGCATAGTTGGCGAGGCCGACCCAGGCCTTGGCGCCTATGCCATCCCAGTCGTGCAGCGAAATCCAGACCGTCTCGACGGAGGCGGCAAGGATCACCGTTCCAAACAGGATGAGACCCGGCAGCAGGAACAGGGCAGGGGTCACCCAATGACGATTTCTGCGCCATAGACGAGACATGGCAGGCTATCCCAAAAGAGACGGGGTTATCCGAAACAACCGGTCACCCAAAAAAGAGGCGGGAGCCGCCGAAAGACGGCGCCCGCCAGCCAGGGAGGATCAGCCAAAGATTCTCTTGCGGGTTTTTTCGAGGCGCCCGAGGATCTGGTCGCGGCGGTCTGGCTTGACCATGAATTCCTGAAGCCCGGTCATGCCTTCCTGAGCCATGTCCGGATCGGTGTCGCGGTCGTAATATTGCGATGTCGCGACCACCTTCTTCAGTTCCTCGACCGCGGCATTGACCAGCGGGTCGTGACTTGGCGGGCAGTCATTGCGAGGCGGAATGGCGCCTTCGGCGGCAAGGAAGGCCCCGAGATTTTCCGGCTTGTAGAAATAAGCCAGAAAGTCGCGCGCGCCCTGCTTGTTCTTTGCATTCGCAGGTACATGGATGGAGTTGACCGAGAAATCCTCGTAGCGGGCGACGCCGGGCACGATCTCGGGAAACGGCGCATAGGCAAGCTGGGGCAAGTCCGCCTCCGGGAAAGCGGACCTGACGAAACCGCCAAGGTCCATCATGGCCGCCTTCTTCTGTGCCAGGGCAGCACCGGCCTGTTCCCAGCCGAAGGAACTGTGGCTCGGCGAAAAGAAACCGGCCTTGAGCAGGTCGTTCCATTTGTCGAAGACGGGCGTCAGCACTGGATCGGTATACTGAACCTTGCCGTCCATCAGAGCGATGTGCTTGTCGAGGCCGTTGATGCGCAGATTCATATGGTCGAACCAGCCGCCTGCGGGCCACAGTTCCTTGGTGCCCATGCTGATCGGAACAAGGTTCGCGGACTTCGCCGCCTCGCCAAAGGCCAGGAACTCCTTCCAGTCCTTAGGGGGGGTCCAGTTGTGCTGCGCAAAGACGTCCTTGCGGTAGAACAGACCCCAAAGGATGCCGCCCATCGGCAGGCCATATTGCTTGTCGCCAACCGTGACGGCACTCGTCGTCGCCCCGAGCACGCTCTTGTAGTTCTCCCGCGCGAACAGATCGGAGATGTCGTCGAAAAGACCCTTGGCGACAAACGCCTTCATGCGGTTGCCGGAGAACCAGAAGCAGATGTCAGGGGCGCCGACGACAAGATAGCTGCGAATGGCCGTCTTGTGCGCTTCGTGGTCCATGTTGTTTATGACCACCTTGGCGCCGGACTTCGCCTCGAAT
>NZ_RZSG01000174.1:7500-9462 GCF_003997725.1 Mesorhizobium sp. M4A.F.Ca.ET.050.02.1.1 | reverse complement strand
CCCGCCGGCCCAGCCGGCCTTCTCGATGACACCGTTGCCGGCGGCAATGATCGGCGTGCCGATCGGGGCGGCCCAGTCGACGCCGGTATGCATGCGGACATAGCCGAGGATCGGATGCCGGCGCGCGCCGAAGCCGGAGCGGAATTTCCCCGCCGGCAGCGGATTGCGCAGCAGGAACTGTTGGGCGCTTGAGCCATCCTCGTCGAAATAGTCTGTGCTGCCGTCCTGCATCTGGAAGCGGTAGAAATTGCGCATCTGTCCGCCGAAGGTTGCCGAGACATAGAGCAGTTCGGATTCGTCGGAGGCCTGGTCATCGCCGTCCGGCTGCGAGAACAGCACATCGATCCGGTCGGAGGGGCCGAGCCGCGACTGGAAGTCGACATCGGAGGCCAATAGCTTGACCAGTTGCTGCGTTAGCTTCTTAGACATGCCGTAGGAATAGGCAGCGCGATAGATGCCGTCGTAGATGTTGGGCAGGTTGCCACGCACGACCACCGGCGGCGAATCATCGAAGGCGGTCAGCAGTTCGGGGTTGGGCTCGGGCTCCTGCGCCGGCACATACTGGCCGCGGTCGTCGAGCGCGATGGTGACGATGTGCTGGGTCCGGTCATAGACGCTGGTGCGAACCACCTTGGCGGCGTCGCCATGGACCTCGAGCCCGACGCGTAGCACGGTTCCCGCCTTCAGCGCCGGAGCGTTGAGCAGCTTGCCGATGGCATCAGCCATGCCGGTGGCGTCCTCGCCGGTGTAGCCCGAATCAGCGAAGGCCTCGGCGATGCCGGTATCCTTGGTGAAGGGGATGATTTCCTCGGCGAATGCCGGCGTCTGGTCATCGGTTTCAACACGCGGCGAAACCGAGACATTCTCGGGCACGATCTTGACGTCGTAGGAGCCGGCCATGCTCTCGGCGAAGGCATCACCGAATCGCTGAGGGTCGACATAATGCAGTGAGGCGACCTGGATGGCGCCGTCGCTGAGATCGGTGCCGGCCTCGCGCACCACCTTTTCCACCTCGTCGGCCGAGAGGTCGCTCTTCTCATCGAAGGACGCCGTATCGATCGGGAAGTCGACCGTCTTCAGCGACATCTCGCTTTCGACCTTCGCGCCGTAGATCTGGCCGGCGACGGCGGGCGCGGTGGCGCCGGCATTGTCGTCGCTGTCGTCGCCGAACACCTGCATCGGGTCGAAGGGCGGGTAGGGGCGGTTGGTGGTGTGGCCGGCGGCCAGCGCCATCTTGATCTGCACGAAAGGCATGGTGTGGATGACGTCGCGGTCGCCGACCTTGGTGACCATCGACACTTCCATGCGCCGGCGATCCTTGGCCTTGGCGATCTGGCGCGGCGCCACCAGCCTTGTCGTCTTGGCCATCTCGCCGGAATCGCCGCCATTCTCGACATGGGCGAGCTCGGCGATCTCGGGCGGCGTCGCCAATTGCTGGCGTCCATCCAGCGCTGCGAAGAGCGCCACGCCCATCAAACCGCTCGACGTCACGCCGGTGAGAAAAGTGCCCGACAGCCAGCGCGCCGACACCTCGCGCCGATCGGGCGGGCCGCTCCGGCCATCCGCGATCAGCGGCGGCTCGTTGCCGAGTTCGGCTATGACATCTTCCGTATCTGGCATCCAGAAAGGCTGCTTCTTCCCCGGGCGGAACGGCTTGTCGCTTTTGTTGTGCGCATGACATTTGCCTGTCACGGCGGTTTAAGTCAACGAAAGGCCAAGCCTAGGCCGAAATCCCCAACGGCGCGTCCCTTATAAGTGGTCTTCCCACGGTCTCTTATAGGAGGCCTCGCGCGGCGGTGCGCGTGCGCTTCCTTGCTGGTGCCGGTGTCGAACCGCAATGCGGCGGCAATAGGGCTCCTGCGTGGCCGCTGCCTGTGTTGTCCCCGTTCCGTTACGGCAGCCGGCTACCCACAAACAGGGGCCGAAATTTCTGTCGCAAAAAGTTCAAAAAAATCGAATGGG
>NZ_RZSG01000174.1:0-5000 GCF_003997725.1 Mesorhizobium sp. M4A.F.Ca.ET.050.02.1.1 | reverse complement strand
GAGCTAAGGCTCTCCGCCTGTTCTGTTTGACATCGTAAAGAGAAGATTTGTTCGAACTTCATGGTCCGCAAGGATCGTGATTTGTCGCAAGGGACGCTCAATCCCTTGCATATGATGGGTTTGCCTAACCGCGCCCTCGAACCGATCTCGAGAAGCTGGTCTTTTTGTGCCAATTCCATTGAAGCCATGTCCCGCACAGGATCTGGTTCAGGCGACGATCTCTTCGAGGTCGCGCTTAGCTAACCTCGCAAGGGGAGGGCTGAAGCGACGATCCTTTGGATCGCGCAGATGGATATTGGCAATGAGAACGATCAAGTGTCTTAAGGGCAATTGGTGGATGCCTTGGCATGCACAGGCGATGAAGGACGTGATACGCTGCGATAAGCTACGGGGAGGTGCGAATACCCTTTGATCCGTAGATTTCCGAATGGGGAAACCCACCTAAGGTACTTGGAAAATCAGAGCTGCAGAGCGATCTGCCGCTGTGGTTTCCAAGTATCGATAATAGGTAACTTATCCTGAATACATAGGGATAAAGTGGCGAACGCGGGGAACTGAAACATCTAAGTACCCGTAGGAAAGGACATCAACCGAGACTCCGGAAGTAGTGGCGAGCGAACCCGGACCAGGCCAGTGGCGATTGAGAGACAAGCGGAACCTTCTGGAAAGTTGGGCCATAGCGGGTGACAGCCCCGTACGCGTAATGCGATCAATCGTCCTCGAGTAAGGCGGGACACGTGAAATCCTGTCTGAAATTGGGAGGACCACCTTCCAAGCCTAAGTACTCGTGCATGACCGATAGCGAACTAGTACCGTGAGGGAAAGGTGAAAAGCACCCCGACAAGGGGAGTGAAAGAGTACCTGAAACCGATTGCCTACAAACAGTGGGAGCCCGCAAGGGTGACCACGTACCTTTTGTATAATGGGTCAGCGACTTAGTGTGACGAGCAAGCTTAAACCGATAGGTGTAGGCGCAGCGAAAGCGAGTCTGAACAGGGCGTTCAGTTCGTCGCATTAGACCCGAAACCGAGTGATCTAGCCATGAGCAGGTTGAAGGTAAGGTAACACTTACTGGAGGACCGAACCCATAACTGTTGCAATAGTTCGGGATGACTTGTGGCTAGGGGTGAAAGGCCAATCAAACTCGGAAATAGCTGGTTCTCCGCGAAATCTATTTAGGTAGAGCGTCGACCGAATACCCCAGGGGGTAGAGCACTGGATGGGCTAGGGGTCCTCACCGGATTACCAAACCTAACCAAACTCCGAATACCTGGGAGTACTAGTCGGCAGACACACGGCGGGTGCTAACGTCCGTCGTGAAAAGGGAAACAACCCTGACCTACAGCTAAGGTCCCCAAGTTATGGCTAAGTGGGAAAGGATGTGAGGATCCCAAAACAACCAGGATGTTGGCTTAGAAGCAGCCATCATTTAAAGAAAGCGTAACAGCTCACTGGTCTAAATAAGGGTCTTTGCGCCGAAAATGTAACGGGGCTAAAGCCATACACCGAAGCTTAGGGTTCGTGAGCAATCACGAGCGGTAGCGGAGCGTTCTGTAAGCTGATGAAGCCGTACCCGTGAGGGGCGGTGGAGGTATCAGAAGTGCGAATGCTGACATGAGTAACGTAAGGGGAGTGAGAGACTCCCCCGCCGAAAGACCAAGGGTTCCTGCTTAAAGTTAATCTGAGCAGGGTTAGCCGGCCCCTAAGACGAGGCGGAAACGCGTAGTCGATGGGAACCACGTTAATATTCGTGGGCCTGGAGGTAGTGACGGATTGCACAAGTTGTTCAACCTTATCGGATTGGTTGGGCAGCGGAGCGGTTCCAGGAAATAGCTCCTCCTTATAGACCGTACCCGAAACCGACACTGGTGGTCTGGTAGAGTATACCAAGGCGCTTGAGAGAACTATGCTGAAGGAACTCGGCAAATTGCACGCGTAACTTCGGAAGAAGCGTGACCCTTTTCTGCGCAAGCAGAGGAGGGTGGCACAGACCAGGGGGTAGCGACTGTTTATCAAAAACACAGGGCTCTGCGAAGCCGCAAGGCGACGTATAGGGTCTGACGCCTGCCCGGTGCTGGAAGGTTAAGAGGAGGGGTGCAAGCTCTGAATCGAAGCCCCAGTAAACGGCGGCCGTAACTATAACGGTCCTAAGGTAGCGAAATTCCTTGTCGGGTAAGTTCCGACCTGCACGAATGGCGTAACGACTTCCCCGCTGTCTCCAGCATAGACTCAGTGAAATTGAATTCCCCGTGAAGATGCGGGGTTCCTGCGGTTAGACGGAAAGACCCCGTGCACCTTTACTATAGCTTTACATTGGCATTCGTAGTGGCATGTGTAGGATAGGTGGTAGGCTTTGAAGCCAGGGCGCCAGCCTTGGTGGAGCCACCCTTGAAATACCACCCTTATCTCTATGGATGTCTAACCGCGGCCCGTTATCCGGGTCCGGGACAATGTATGGTGGGTAGTTTGACTGGGGCGGTCGCCTCCTAAAGAGTAACGGAGGCGCGCGATGGTGGGCTCAGAACGGTCGGAAATCGTTCGCTGAGTGCAATGGCATAAGCCTGCCTGACTGCGAGACTGACAAGTCGAGCAGAGACGAAAGTCGGTCATAGTGATCCGGTGGTCCCGCGTGGAAGGGCCATCGCTCAACGGATAAAAGGTACGCCGGGGATAACAGGCTGATGACCCCCAAGAGTCCATATCGACGGGGTTGTTTGGCACCTCGATGTCGACTCATCGCATCCTGGGGCTGGAGCAGGTCCCAAGGGTATGGCTGTTCGCCATTTAAAGCGGTACGTGAGTTGGGTTCAGAACGTCGTGAGACAGTTCGGTCCCTATCTGCCGTGGGTGTAGGAATATTGAAAGGATCTGTCCCTAGTACGAGAGGACCGGGATGGACGGATCTCTGGTGGACCTGTTGTGGCGCCAGCCGCATAGCAGGGTAGCTATATCCGGACGGGATAACCGCTGAAGGCATCTAAGCGGGAAACCCACCTTGAAACGAGTATTCCCTGAGAACCGTGGAAGACGACCACGTTGATAGGCCGGGTGTGGAAGAGCGGCAACGCTTGAAGCTTACCGGTACTAATAGTTCGATCGGCTTGATCGTTCTCATTCCTAATATCCATCTTTGTTCTCACTCACGCTTGTTCCGCCCTTCGGGCGGCGCTACGTGGGTGCGGCGCATCGGCGCCGACGGCCGGTCGGCCTTGCGAAGCTTCGCTTCGAAAGGTGCCAGGCCAAATGAACATCCAAGGCACAAAAAACAGCTTCTCGAACAACGTGCGTTTCGCCGACCTGGTGGTTATGGCGGAGCGGCTGCACCCGATCCCATTCCGAACTCGGCCGTGAAACGCTCCAGCGCTGATGGTACTTCGTCTCAAGACGCGGGAGAGTAGGTCGCTGCCAGGTCTGCCAAACGCACGTTCATCTTCTCATTACGATAGGCCCGCCAAACGGGATCCCGGGCCGCGCAAGCGGCCCTTTCATTTGGCAGGCCTCTTGATTCCGGTAAGCTCAAACTTACCTCTAAGGACGCAAGCTAACGCTTGCTCGTAGTTGACGCGGGGTGGAGCAGCCCGGTAGCTCGTCAGGCTCATAACCTGAAGGTCACAGGTTCAAATCCTGTCCCCGCAACCAATTCTATCATAAATCAATAACCGTTCCGGTCTGACCGGGGCGGTTTTGTTTTTGGGCGGGCTGTTCACCTTCGTAAGTGGTGTTCTCAGGCCACGGCCTTAAGCTCGTGATTGGCGATGTAGGCCCAAGGCAGGAGATCGTCGATCTGGCGGTTTGGGTGCCGTTGACGATTCTGGTGAGCACTTCGGCCAGGTAGCCGAGTGGCTCGACATTGTTCAGTTTTGGGCGGGGGCGCGCCAATCCTTGGCGGACGGTCAGGTTAGCGCGATTGGAACGCCTTCAATTACGATGCATGCTCATGGTGAATAAGCGGTTCCTTTCCACAGGCTCGTCGGCGCCGCGAGGGGGAGAAAGACTCGCCGGGCGAAGCCCCCAAGCTTTAAGCCCGGCGAAGTTACGTCCTGATCCCCATCAGGGGGCCAGTGGAGGAGTACCGGCAATCTCTTCTGTGCAAGGTCGGTGCCAGCTTCTTGGTCCCAAGCGAGCGCTCCACCTCGGCGCACACCGTCTGAAATAAAAAGCCGCTAGGATCGTTTGGCGCTATGCCGTCCACGTCGATCAAGAGAACGGAATACGACCCGGCCTGACGTTCGAGGGCGACATCCACGCCGGCTGCGGCATCAAGGACGGTTGGTTCAAGGATCCCGACGGGAACACCTGAACCTGGTGGGCAATAGCGTCGCCCCGGACGCAGGCAGGCCGCATCATCCGGCCATCCGCGTAGCGAGGTAGGTCAGCGCCGAAATCGCTGCTGTCGCCGGCAAGGTAATCACCCAGGCGACGACGATGTTACCGGCGATACCCCAGCGCACCGCCGAGACACGGCGGGCGGCGCCGACGCCGATGATGGCGCCGGTGATGGTGTGCGTTGTCGATACCGGAACGCCGAGCCAGGTGGCGGCAAAAAGCGTGATCGCACCACCGGTCTCGGCGCAGAAACCCTGCATCGGGTTCAGTCGCGTGATTTTCGATCCCATTGTGTGGACGATGCGCCAGCCGCCGAGCAGCGTGCCGAGCGCCAGCGCCGACTGGCAGGTAATGACCACCCACAACGGCACATAGAAGGTCTGTCCGAGCACACCTTGCGAATAGAGCAGCACGGCGATGATGCCCATGGTCTTCTGCGCGTCGTTGCCGCCATGGCCCAACGAATAGAGCGAGGCGGAAAAGAACTGCAGCACGCGAAACGTATTGTCGACGGCGAACGGCGTCTGGCGTACGAACAGCCAGGAGACGACGAGAACGAGGAGGAGCGCGAGCACGAATCCCGTCGCCGGTGAGAGCACGATGGCCGCAACCGTCTTGCCTAGCCCCGACCAGACTATGGCGCCCGTACCGGCCTTGGCGACGCCGGCGCCGAC
>NZ_RZSG01000173.1:0-9465 GCF_003997725.1 Mesorhizobium sp. M4A.F.Ca.ET.050.02.1.1 | reverse complement strand
GGTGCCGATGCCAGAGGCGCCAGTGATGTGAAAGCCGCCGAGTTCGTCGGAAAAGGAATAGGCGCCGGTTGCCCAGACCTTTTGCGGATCGGCATGGGCAGCCGGGGCCAGCAATGGAAGGAGCGGAAGAACCGCCCGGCAAAGCCGGCCGGGCGTCGAGAAAAAGCGCGTCAATGAGAAGCCGGATGGCTCAGGCGTGCGCATGGCGCGAAGTATTGCCGATAAGCAAGCCGTCGAACAATTGAAAAACGCCGGGAGAAATGGTTCTTCCCGGCCGGGCGCGACTTTTTGTCGAAATCGGCTTTGTCCGTTAAGCGCCGGTTTCCCGTCGCGAATTGATGCGCTATGCAGCGCATGAGCCAGCACAATGCGGGAAAGCGCGGCAAGCCAGTGAGGGGTCGATGAGCGATATCGAACGCGAGAGCATGGAATTCGACGTGGTCATCGTCGGCGCTGGTCCGGCTGGCCTTGCCGCGGCGATCCGTCTGAAGCAGGTCAATCCCGAGCTTTCCGTCGTCGTGCTGGAGAAGGGCGGCGAGGTCGGCGCCCACATCCTGTCCGGTGCCGTCGTCGACCCGATCGGCATCGACCGGCTGCTGCCGGGCTGGCGCGAGGAGGAAGGCCACCCGTTCAAGACGCCGGTGACCGATGATCATTTCCTGGTGCTCGGTCCGGCCGGCTCCTTCCGCCTGCCCAATATCCTGATGCCGCCGCTGATGAACAATCACGGCAACTACATCGTCTCGCTCGGCAATGTCTGCCGCTGGCTGGCGACCAAGGCCGAGGCGCTCGGCGTCGAGATCTATCCGGGCTTTGCCGCCGCCGGCCTGCTCTACAACGATGCCGGCGCCGTCACCGGCGTGGTGACAGGCGACATGGGCGTCGAGAAGGACGGCACGCATGGTCCGTCCTTCGCGCCCGGCATGGCGCTGATGGGCAAATATGTGCTGATCGGCGAGGGCGCGCGCGGCTCGCTCGCCAAGCAGCTGATCGCCAAATACAAGCTCGCCGACGGCCGTGAGCCGGCCAAGTTCGGCATCGGCCTGAAGGAACTCTGGCAGGTCAAGCCGGAGAACCACAAGCCTGGCCTGGTGCAACATTCCTTTGGCTGGCCGCTCGACATGAAGACCGGCGGCGGCTCCTTCCTCTACCACCTCGAGGACAACCAGGTGGCGGTCGGCTTCGTCGTCCACCTGAACTACAAAAACCCGTATTTGTCGCCCTTCGAGGAGTTCCAGCGCTTCAAGACGCACCCGGCGATCAAGGGGACCTTCGAGGGCGCCAAGCGGATCGGCTATGGCGCACGCGCCATCACCGAAGGCGGCTGGCAGTCGGTGCCGAAGCTGTCCTTCCCTGGCGGCGTGCTGATGGGCTGTGCTGCCGGCTTCGTCAACGTGCCGCGCATCAAGGGTTCGCACAATGCGGTGCTATCGGGAATGCTGGCGGCCGAGCATGTCGCGCAAGCGATCGCCGACGGCCGCGCCAATGACGAGCTTTCCTCCTACGAGGCTGCGTGGCGGGCGACCGACATCGGCAAGGATTTGAAGAAGGTGCGCAACGTCAAGCCGCTGTGGTCGCGCTTCGGCACCATCATCGGCGTCGGCCTCGGTGGCCTCGACATGTGGCTGAACACGCTGTTCGGCCTCTCGCCCTTCGGCACGCTGAAGCACGGCAAGGCGGACTACGCGACGCTGGAGCCGGCTGCAAAATATGAAAAGATCGCCTATCCGAAGCCGGATGGCGTACTGACCTTCGATCGGCTCTCCTCGGTGTTCCTGTCCAACACCAATCACGAGGAAAATGAGCCGGTCCACCTCATCGTCGGCGACGCGGCACTGCAGCAGCGCTCCGAGCACGATGTCTTTGCCGGACCCTCGACGCGTTACTGCCCGGCCGGCGTCTACGAATGGGTCGACAAGGACGGCAACGCCGCTGCCGATCCGTCGGCCAAGGACGTGCGCTTCGTCATCAACGCGCAGAACTGCGTCCACTGCAAGACCTGCGACATCAAGGACCCCAACCAGAACATCAACTGGGTGCCGCCACAAGGCGGCGAAGGCCCGGTCTATCAGGGCATGTGAGACAGGCAGACGCCTGACCCGGCCGTCTCGACCGCCGCTCAAACAAAAGCCGGCGAGGGGCCAGTCTATCGGGGCATGTAACGGACCTGTTGAAACCGCGGCGCGCTTGTGTTTCCCTTCCCTGACGAGTGGAGGAAGGCCATGCGCGTTTCGGTTCTGGCATGCCTTGCGGCGATTGGCGTCCTGTGCAGTTTCAGCCCCATAGCATCGGCCGGCACCAAGCTGCTGGTCAAGACGCGCACCTACGAGATATCAGGTACAACAGGCGTGGCCCTGGTCGCGGCGATGGACCGCAACGGCCCCAAGCATGGCTTCATGACCCGCGCCATCGCCGACACCGCCTATACGGTGAATTGGGACCTCGCCATCAGCCGCACCGATGGAGTCTGCCACCTGCGGCAGGCCGACGGCGTGCTCGACCTCACCTACACCTATCCCCGCCTGGCGCAGCCGGCCAATGCCCGACTCGAACGCCGCTGGAAGCGGTTCTTCGCCGGCGTCCGTGCGCATGAGGAGACGCATGGCCGCATCGCCAGGCGCATGATGCAGGCCACCGCGAAGTCGGTCCGTCGGCTCAAGCTTGCCGACAACTGGTTTTGCACCGGCACCCGCCAGGAGGCGAGACGGCGTATCAACGCCGTCTACGCCGAATACGAGGCGAAGCAAAGGGCCTTCGACGCCCGCGAGCACCGCAATGGCGGCCATGTCGAGCATCTGGTGGATGCCTTGATCAAGCCTTGAGGATCGAAGGAACGCAGCGCTAGCGCAGCGTCTTGCCCGGTTGTTTGACGGCCGCCAGCGCCGTCTCATGCTCGTCGTCCGGCTTGTGCTCTTGCGGACGCAGCGAAAACTCCACCAGCACGGGAAGATGATCGGAGCCGGTTTCTTCGAGCCGCGTCGCCGAATGGATGATCACCCCGCCCTTGCTGAACACCTGGTCGATCGGCAGGCCGGCGAAGCGCCGCAGGACATCCGGCAGCTTGATGTACATCCAGGTCGGTCCGGCCGACGGCATGACGGTGAGCTTGCCGAGCGCCGCGACACGCCGCACCGCCGCGCTCCACGGCACGGCGTTGCAGTCGCCGGCCATGATCGCCGTCTCGCCAAGCGAGGCGAGCTGCTCCGACAGTTCACCGATCTGCCAGGACTGCTCGCGCGGCCATGGCCAGCTGAGATGGATCGCGGCGACATCGGCGCTGACACCGCCGAAGTCGACGCTCGCGATCGCCATCGCCCCGCGCCGCTCGCAATGCGGCCCGGTCCCCGCGACGAACGGACGCCTGGAGAGCAGCGCAACGCCGAACACGCCGTTCGGATAGGGACAAAGGATCCGGTAGGGATAGGCGCTGGTGATATAGCCAAGCTCGGTCGTCCACATCTCCGACACCTCGTCGAGGGTGATCACGTCGGGATTGGTCCGCCCTATCAGCGACAGCACTTTCTTCGGCGTCGGATTGTCGTAGCGCAGGTTCATCTGCAGCAGGCTGTAGACGATCTGGTCGGCCGGTTTGGCGTCCGCCTGCACCGGCCACAGCCTGGGTAGCGCGCTCAGCGTCGTGGCGAAGCTGGCGATGGCGAACAGCAGTGCCGCGGCCGCCTGCAGGCGAAACGGGGTTGCAAGCAGGGGCAGCGCCAGGAGCGCGATCAGCACGGCCAGATGAACGCGGAAATGCGAGAAGGAATCGAAGGCCGGATGCAGCGTGCCGAAAAACCCGGCAATCAGGGCGGCCGCGAACGCCATCATCGCCAGGAATGTCACCCCGGCTGTCATGTTAGAGCGCGATCCACCTGATCTCATCTGCCTGACTACTCAATGCCGCTGGCAACCTGTCCGGCTTGCTTATCCGTCAAATTGCGGCCCGATCAAGACGACGAGTTGCCTAGCCGGTTTTTGCAGCTGGTGACCGCCTATTGGAAGGCAGTCTCGGAAAAGCTCCTGAGTTTGCGCGAATGCAGCCGCTCCATAGGCATTCCGGCCAGCTTCTCCATCGCCTTGATGCCAATCGTGAGATGCTGCGCCACTTGCCTTTTGTAGAACTCGGTCGCCATGCCCGGCAGCTTCAGCTCGCCATGCAGCGGCTTGTCGGAGACGCACAGCAGCGTGCCGTAGGGCACGCGGAAGCGGAAGCCGTTGGCGGCGATGGTCGCCGATTCCATGTCGAGCGCGATGGCGCGCGACTGTGACAGCCGCTGCACCGGTCCGCGCTGGTCGCGCAGCTCCCAGTTGCGGTTGTCGATGGTGGCGACGGTGCCGGTGCGCATGATGCGTTTGAGGTCGTAGCCGGAAAGCCCGGTTACCTCGGCGACCGCTTCCTGCAGTGCCACCTGGATCTCGGCTAGCGGGGGGATCGGCACCCAGACCGGCAGGTCGTCGTCCAGCACATGGTCCTCGCGCACATAGGCATGCGCCAGCACATAGTCGCCAAGCGCCTGCGTGTTGCGCAGGCCGGCGCAGTGGCCGAGCATCAACCAGGCGTGCGGCCTCAGCACCGCGATATGGTCGGTGATCGTCTTGGCGTTGGAGGGACCGACGCCGATATTGACCATGGTGATGCCGCCATGGCCGGGCTTCTTCAGATGATAGGCCGGCATCTGCGGCAGGCGTTGCGGCGGCGTGCCTTCGGCGGGCACGCTCGACCCGGCATGGGTGATCACGTTGCCGGGTTCGATGAATTCGGCATATCCGCCGCCGCCATTCTCCATCAGATCGCGTGCGCGGGCGACAAATTCGTCGATGTAGAACTGGTAGTTGGTGAACAGCACGAAGTTCTGGAAATGCTGCGGGCTGGTCGCGGTGTAATGCGTCATGCGGTGCAGCGAATAGTCGATGCGCTGCGCCGTGAACGGCGCCAGCGGCCGCGGCTCGCCGAACGCCACTTCGAACGTGCCGTTGGCGATCTGGTCGTCAGTGCCGTCGAGGTCCGGCACGTCGAACAGGTCGCGGATCGGCCGCTGGATACGCTCGGCGGCGCTGCCGTCGACATAGGTGCCCTCCAGGAAGGCGAAATGCAGCGGAATAGGCGTGGTCGATTCCGACACCGTTACCTGGACGCCATGGTTGCGCATGATCAGCCGAAGCTGCTCGACAAGGTAGTTTTCGAACAGCGCCGGCTGGGTGATGGTGGTCGAGAAATGTCCGGGCGTCGGCATGTGGCCATAGGCCTGTCGCGAGTCGACCTGGCTGAAGGAGGTCGTGGTGACGCCGATCTCGGGATAGAAGGCCCGGTAGCGCTTGTTGCTGTCGCCGCCGGCGGCCAGTGCCGCGAAGGAATCGCGCAGGAACTTGGTGTTGCGGTCGTAAAGCACCTGCAAGGCCGCGACCGCCTTCTTGGCGTCGTTGAAACTCTGCCTGCCGAAAGGCTCAGGCATGACGACCGATTCGATGGCTTGGGGGTAGATTCGCTTTTCCATGGCTCAATATAGAGAGTTGGAAGAGCGGTTGGGAGGGGGAGGCGGGCGCGAAGGCGGCCAAAGTGCCGATTTTTGTCCGCGTCTTGAGATGGAAGTGAGATCAGGTCAGCCTCGGCCTCGCCTGAGTATCGACGTGTTTCAGCCGCGCTGCAGGGAGACCAGCAACACGAAGCCGACGCCCGACTTCCGCGGCGAGGGGGCCTCGATCGTCGTCGGCCCGCATCATCGGCACCGCCAGCACCGGGGCGGCAAGCAGCATCAGGATGAGCGCCGCCCGCGGCAGGAGCCGGAGGATGTTCAGGGCGCTGGTGGTGATGCGGTTCATGGTCGTTGCTTCTCGTTTGAGGGTTGGTCGGTTCAGCGGATGAAATGGTTCATGCAGCCCGGCCGGCAGGCATTGGCGCCATCCCAGGCGCGGGCCGGGCGTCCGGCCTCGGCCACCAGGATGGCGAAGAGCATGCCGAACAGGCTCATCAGCAGGCAGACGATGGCGAAGCGGCGGGCAAGCATGCGTTGATCCTCTCCTTCAATGCCGAGGAGAATGCCCGAGCGCCGCTGAACCGGCTCTGATGCCGGTATTCATCTGCGGTTCAAGTTCGTTGCTGAGAATTTGGTGGCGAGCCTGCCGCCATCACCTGAAAACGGGGCCGCGAAGGCCCCGTTTTCAGGTGATGGCGGCGAAGGCGCCGATCAGAGCTTGTGCCAGGTCTGGCTCTTGCAGAGCAGGCCGCCGAGCACGCAGCCGCTCATCTTGAGCGAGGTGCCCGAAAGCGTCGCCTTGCCGGCATAGGTCTTGTCTGTTTCCGGGTCGGTTATGCTGCCGGCATATTTGTTGTCGCCGGCCGCCTTCAGCGAGCCGATCGTCTTGCCGGCGAATTTGCCGGTCTTCAGCGTGATGGAAAACGCGCCGCCGCCGCCGATCGCCGCCGTCTCGCCGGATTGCGTCTTCCAATTGCCCTCGATCGGATCGGCAAAGGCCGCGCCGGCCATGATCAAGGTGGCCGCCACGGCCAGGCTCACTTTTCGCAACATGTCTGTCCTCCCTATAGGTTCCGGTGGGCCCCGTCCCGCCTTCCTACCCCTTACGCAAACGTAAGCTAGTCCAGCTTCCGGCAAAACAAAAGCGGTGCCGCCGGGGAAGGTTGCAGGATTTTGCCGCCCCCTCTGCAACGCGGAAATGAACGGGTCGCTTCGTGGTCTTTGGTTCCCGTGGTTAGCGGAGTCTTGATCCGATCGTTCGAAGTTTTCGTCAAATTTGCCGCAAACAGGCTCAACTGCGGGCTTTGTATGCTTAACGAATTTAAGTGTTTACCTCTTGTTTTAGCTTTGTTTTCCTCAAATTAAGCACGCCATTTAACGACGGATTCAAGGCTCGGCCTCATCCTCGAAAGCATCGAAAGAGCGGCCCCCCGAGGGATACCAAGGGACAGAAGGAGGCAGCTCTCGGGAGCCAGACAGGGGATTGAAATGGCACGTTTTGAAATGCTTGAAGGCGGCTTCGGCGCCATGGGAGCAACCGCCCAGGCCGACATTCTTTTCGAACTGGGCATGATGTATGCGACCGGCCGCGACTGCGAGACCGACGTCGTCGCCGCCCACAAATGGTTCAACATCGCCGCGATCAAGGGTTCGGTCCGCGCCGCTAAGCTGCGCTCCGAACTGTCAGCGGCAATGTCGAAGGCCGAGATCGCCAGGGCGCTGCGCGAAGCGCGCGAATGGATGACGATGCACTGAGGATATCCAGGGGGCCAAGGCCGCGCAGACGGCCGGCGCCAGGGACAAGGCCGCGGCAAGACGGTCGGACGAACAGGAAGACAGGGAAGCGACCGGGCGCGGGAGTGTTCGGGGAAGCTCGATAGGCAAAAGCTGCGACCGGCCGGGACAAGGCCGGCGCGGCTTTTGCCGTTTTAGGCGGTTCGCGATACATTGCAGGCCCAATCGAGTGCCGGCAATGCGCCAAGACATGCCGGGCGAAGGATGAAATTGTCCGGCCTCTCTGAAAGAAGCGCGGCCGAAACGGCCGCGCGCCAGTGGAGGAGTTCTATCGCTATGAAAAAATTGGGTATTTTGAGCGCGGCCGCATTGGGCCTGATGATGAGCGCGCCCTTGGCCTTCGCCGATGACATCACCATTTCCGTGGTTGGTCCGATGACCGGCCAGCTCGCCACCATCGGCGACCAGTTCAAGCAGGGCGCCCAGGCCGCCGCCGACGCCATCAACGCCTCCGGCGGTGTCAACGGCAACCAGATCAAGCTCGACGTTCAGGACGACCAATGCGATCCGAAGCAGGCGGTTTCGGTCGCCAATCGCATCGTCGCCGACGGCACCAAATTCGTCGACGGCCATGCCTGCTCGGGTTCCAGCATTCCCGCCTCCGCCGTCTATGCCGAGGCCGGCACGCTGATGATGAGCCCGGCCTCCTCAAATCCGGAGCTGACCGATGCCGCGGCCAAGGCCGGCTGGCCGACGATCATGCGCCTCTATACGCGCGACGATGCGCAGGGCGCCTTCATCGGTCCGTGGATCGCCAAGAAATATGCCGGCAAGAACGTCGTCATCCTGCATGACAAGAGCGCCTACGGCCAGGGCGTGGCCGACGCCGTCAAGGCGACGATGAATGCCGGCGGCCTCAAGGAAGTGGATTACGAAGGCATCAATGCCGGCGAGAAGGACTATTCCGCCCTTGTCACCAAGCTGAAGGAGCTGAAGGCCGACGTGGTCTATTTTGGCGGCTACCATCCAGAAGCCGGCCTCATCCTGCGCCAGGCGGCCGAGCAGAACGTCAAGTTCCAGCTGATCATGCCGGACTCGATCGCCACACCGGAATTCTGGCAGGTTTCCGGCCCGGCCGGCGAAGGCACGATGTTCGTCTTCCCGTCGGATCCGCAGGCGAAGCCCCAGGCCAAGGATGCCGTCGCCAAGATCAAGGCCGGCGGCTTCGCACCGGAAGGCTTCACACTGTTCTCCTATGCCGTGGTCCAGGCCTTCGCCGAGGGCATCAAGCGCGCCGGCAGCGACGATCCGGCCAAGGTCGCCGAAGCGCTGAAGAACGGCCAGCCGATCAGCACCGTGGTCGGCGACGTCGTCTTCGACGAGAAGGGCGACCTGAAGAACGCCAGCTACGACATCAACCAGTGGCACGACGGCAAATACGCGCCGATCCAGCCGTAGTCGTTCTGCATCCGGATTGAGATGGCCGGGCTGATCCCGGCCATTTTCATTTGGAGTGGCTACCTTGCGCCTCATCTACGAAGCGCACCAGCACTGTGCCGTCGCTCACCTGCGCGCCCTCGGCCGCAACCTCGGCGATCACCCCGTCATGCGGGGCTGCGATTGTGTGCTCCATCTTCATCGCCTCCAGGATCAAGAGCGGCTGGCCCTTGATCACGGCATCGCCCACCCCGGCGCGCACCAGCTTGACCAGCCCGGGCATCGGCGCGCGCAGGCTGCCGGATGCCGCGGCCGCATCATCGGCCTTGGCCAGCGGATCAGGCACCGCGAAGGAATAGCCGACCGCGCCTTCGAATACGGTGATGTGTCCCGGCCATCGGGCGGTGCGCGGAATGGCCCGCAGATCATGCGAATTGATCGCGTCATGCGGCGCTTCCAGCGCCACCTGGAAGCGGCCGTCCGGCCGTGCCGAGACCCGCGCCAGGATATCTTCCTCGCCGTGACGAAGCCTGATACGTCGCGCTACCGTGTGGAAGTGTGCATAGCCGGCAAGCGACGCCCATGGGTCGCCGCCGGTGGCGGGGGCGCCTGCGCCGGTCGCCGCGAGCGCGGCGGCGGCGATGGTCTCGTCGCTTGGCGGGGGCCGGGCGACCAGCTCATCCTGATGCCGGCCGATCAGCCCGGTGTCGACGTCGCCGGCCGCGAAATCGGCATCGGCCGCGAGCGCGGCGAGAAAGGCGGTGTTGACCGTCGAGCCGGCCACTTCGGTCTCAGCCAGCGCCTTGCGCAGCGCCGCAAGCGC
>NZ_RZSG01000172.1:0-9523 GCF_003997725.1 Mesorhizobium sp. M4A.F.Ca.ET.050.02.1.1 | reverse complement strand
ATGATGGCCTCCGGCGTCTTCGCCGGCGTGCTCGACCAGGCCGACGTCTACGAACATGTCGACAAGGACGGCAAGAAGTTCGGCGAGGAGCTGGAGCGCATCGGCTGGAAGGGCACCGAGAAAGTCGGCGAGCGCAAGATCCACGCCTTCTTCGAACTGCATATCGAGCAGGGGCCTATTCTTGAAGATGAAGGCATCGACATCGGTGTCGTCACGCACGGCCAGGGCCTGAAATGGCTGCAGGTGACGCTGACCGGCAAGGAGGCGCATACCGGCTCGACGCCGATGCCGAAGCGCCGCAATGCCGGGCTCGGCATGGCGCGGGTGATCGAGCTGGTGCACGAGATCGCCATGGACTATCAGCCGGACGCTGTCGGCGCTGTCGGCCATATGCAGGCCTATCCGAACTCGCGCAACATCATTGCCGGGCGCACCGTCTTCACCATCGACATCCGCTCGCCGGAAAAGGAGGTGCTCGACGCCATGGACGCGCGCGTGCGCGAAGGCATCGACACGATCTGCGATGCGCTCGACATCAAATACCAGATCGAGCAGGTCGGCCATTTCGATCCGGTCACCTTCGACAAGGGCTGCGTCAAGGCGATCCGCGATGCAGCCGACCGGCTCGGCTACACGCATCGCAACATCGTCTCGGGCGCCGGCCACGATGCCTGCTGGATCAACCGCGTCGCCCCGACAGCGATGGTGATGTGCCCCTGCGTCGACGGGCTCAGCCACAACGAGGCCGAAGAGATCACCAAGGAATGGGCCGGCGCCGGCGCCGACGTGCTGTTCCATGCCGTGGTGGAGACGGCTGTCATCGTGGAGTGAGGTCTGAAATTTAGAATTCAACGCTGCTCGCAAAGAAGCGCGACTGGAACAGGGGAACGAGAAAATGACCAAAGTGATCAGGAACGGCACGATCGTCACGGCCGACCGCACCTGGAAAGCAGACGTGCTGATGCAGCACGGCAAGATCGTCGCCATCGGTTCGAACTTGCACGGCGATCATGAGTTCGACGCCACCGGCTGCTACGTCATGCCGGGCGGCATCGATCCGCACACCCATCTCGAAATGCCGTTCATGGGCACCTATTCGGCCGACGATTTCGAATCCGGCACCCGCGCGGCACTGTCCGGCGGCACGACCATGGTGGTCGATTTCTGCCTGCCGGCGCCGAAGCAGTCGCTGCTCGAAGCCTTGCAGATGTGGGACAACAAGACCTCGAAGGCGGCCTGCGACTATTCCTTCCACATGGCGGTCACCTGGTGGGGCAAGCAGGTGTTCGACGAGATGGCGACCGTCGTCGACAGAGGCATCACTTCGTTCAAGCACTTCATGGCCTACAAGGGCGCGCTGATGGTCGACGACGACGAGATGTACGCGTCGTTCCAGCGCTGCGCCGATCTCGGCGCGCTGCCGCTGGTGCATGCCGAGAATGGCGACGTGGTCGCAGCACTGTCGCAGAAGCTTCTCGCCGCCGGCAACAACGGTCCGGAGGGGCATGCCTATTCGCGGCCGCCGGAAGTGGAGGGCGAGGCGACCAACCGCGCCATCATGATCGCCGACATGGCCGGCGTGCCGCTCTATGTCGTGCACGTTTCCTGCGAGCAGGCGCATGAGGCCATCCGCCGCGCGCGCCAGAAGGGTATGCGGGTGTTCGGCGAGCCGCTGATCCAGCACCTGACGCTCGACGAGAGCGAATATTTCAACAAGGACTGGGACCATGCCGCGCGCCGCGTGATGAGCCCGCCCTTCCGCAACAAGCTGCACCAGGACTCGCTGTGGGCGGGCCTGCAGGCCGGATCGCTGCAAGTGGTGGCGACCGACCACTGCTCGTTCACCACGCAGCAGAAGCGCAATGGCGTCGGCGACTTCACCAAGATCCCGAACGGCACGGGCGGCCTCGAGGACCGGCTGCCGGTGCTGTGGACGACAGGCGTCAACACCGGCCGGCTGACGATGAACGAGTTCGTCGCGGTGACCTCGACCAACATCGCCAAGATCCTCAACATGTATCCGAAGAAGGGCGCCATCGTCGAAGGCGCGGATGCAGACATCCTGGTCTGGGATCCGAAGCGCAAGAAGACGATCACCTCGAAGAAGCAGCAGTCGGTGATCGACTACAACGTCTTCGAAGGCTTCGTGGTGACTGGCCTGCCGCGCTTCGTCTTCTCGCGCGGCGAACTGTCGATCGAGGAGGCGGAGGTCAAGGCCAAGGTCGGCCATGGCGAATTCGTCGCCCGCGAGCCGAACGCCGCGGTCAACCGGGCACTGTCGACCTGGAAGGAGATCAGCGCGCCGCGCAAGGTGGAGCGCACAGGCATTCCGGCGACCGGGGTTTGAGCGTGCGCGTTTCTCATCTTGCGTTTGCGGCCGCAGCGCTGCTCGTCGCCGGTCAGGCTTCCGCGGCGGCGATCGACCTGTCGAAGCCCTATGGCAACAAATCCGGCTGCATCAACAAGAACGGCCAGGAAATCTATGCCGAGGACATGCTGCTGTTGACCGACGAGGCATTCGTCACGGTGGCGAGTGCCTGCACCTTTACCGAAAAGAAGGCACAGGCCGACGGCTCGCTGCTGGTCAAGGCGCAATGCCAGGCGGAAGGCGAGGAGGGTGAGTCACCCGCCCAGTTCACCATCAAGCGCAGCGCCAAGAACGCCAAAAAGCTGGTGATCGCCGACGAGGACGGCAATGTCATGGGAGAAGTCTCCCGGTGCAAATGACGCTTGGAGTTTTTCCCTCGATTCCGAAGCGAGACAGCATTTGTGCGACGCCACGCGATTCCGCTTGGCTGCAAAATGCCCTAGGCGACCAGCGCATCCAGTTCCGGCAGCAGGACGACGCTTTCCTGCTCGTTGGGATCGGTGCGGGCGATGACCGCCGACGAGGGCGCGCCGCTCAGATTGGCGGGCAGATGCGGCACGCCGGCGGGGATATAGAACAGGTCGCCGGCCTTGACGACGATGTGATGCTCAAGGCGGTCGCCATACCAGGTGTGGACCTCGCCGGAGAGCACGTAGATCGCCGTCTCATGGTTCTCATGCATATGCGCCTTGGCGCGGGCGCCAGGCGGCATGGTGAGCACGTGCATGCAGATGCCGGACGAGCCGACCGACTCGGTGGCAATGCCGGCGAAATAGGTCAAACCCTGCTTGCCTTCATAAGTGCTTTCGGGGCGGATAAGATGACAAGTCGGTTTGAGCGACATCGGGGAAACTCCGGGCGTCGGGCTGGCGGGACAAGGCCAATGGGGCAGGGTGAGTGGAAAACAACGTCGCGATAAAAGCAATCGGAATCCAGCTGGCGCCGCAGGCACGGGAACGGGCAGGCGCCAGCCAATGACCGGACAGTCGCCAGCCGTCGTTTCGGCAAGCAAGCTAGGCCTCACCTTCCAGACCAATGACGGTCCGGTGCAGGCGCTGTCCAATGTCGACCTCACCATCGGCAAGGGCGAGTTCGTCTCCTTCATCGGTCCGTCCGGCTGCGGCAAGACGACGTTGCTCAGGGTCATCGCCGATCTGGAGAAGCCGACATCGGGGACCATTTCGGTCAACGGCCTGACGCCGGAGCAGGCGCGCGAGAAACGCGCCTATGGCTATGTCTTCCAGGCGGCCGCCCTTTTCCCCTGGCGCACGATCGAGCGCAATGTGGCGCTGCCGCTGGAGGTCATCGGCCTCTCCAAGGCAGAGCAGGCCGAGCGCATCAAGCGCACGCTGGAACTGGTCAACCTCGCCGGCTTCGAGAAGAAATATCCCTGGCAGCTTTCCGGCGGCATGCAGCAGCGCGCCTCGATCGCCCGTGCGCTCGCTTTCGACGCCGATTTGCTCCTGATGGACGAGCCGTTCGGCGCGCTCGACGAGATCGTGCGCGACCATTTGAACGAGCAGCTTCTGGAATTGTGGGAGCGTACCAACAAGACGATCTGCTTCGTCACCCATTCGATCCCCGAGGCGGTCTATCTCTCGACGCGCATCGTCGTCATGTCGCCACGGCCGGGCCGCGTCAGCGATATCATCGAATCGACCCTGCCGCGGCAACGGCCGCTCGATATCCGGGAGACGCCGGAATTCCTGGCGATCGCCGCGCGCGTGCGCGACGGCCTCCGGGCAGGGCACAGCTATGATGATTGAGCGCCGTCAGGAGCGAGCGCCTGCCCGCGCCTTCGTCATCCCGGGGCGGAGCGCCCGCGATGCGGCGTGCGCAGACCCTAGGATGACGACGAGGAAGGCGCCCGGCCTTCGCTTCGCTCCGGCCACCCTCTCCCCGGTGGGGAGAGGAGAGGGGCAGCGCTGATGGACTCCTTCCGCTCGAAAATCATCCCCGTCACCTCGATCCTCGCGGCCGTGGTGGTCGCCTGGTATGTCTTCGCCGTCGTCCTCAACGCGCCATTCCAGCGCGATCTCGACCAACGCGCCAACGAGACGCCCGGCACTGTCGAGTTCATCGGCAAGACGCTGTCGCAGCCGAAGCCGACGCTGCCGGCGCCGCACCAGGTGGCGGTTAATTTCTTCGAGAACACCTTCCTGCGGTCCGTCACCTCGAACCGCAGCCTGGTCTACAACGCCTGGGTGACGCTGTCCTCGACGCTGCTCGGCTTTGCCTTCGGCACCGCGCTCGGCATCGTCATTGCCGTCGGCATCGTGCATGTGGCGACGCTCGACCGCAGCCTGATGCCGTGGGTCATTGCCTCGCAGACGATTCCGATCCTGGCCGTTGCGCCGATGATCATCGTGGTGCTGGCGGCGGTCGGCATCACCGGGCTGATCCCGAAAGCGCTGATCTCGACCTACCTGTCGTTCTTCCCGGTGACTGTCGGCATGGTGAAGGGGCTGCGCTCGCCCGAGCTCATGCATCTCGACCTGATGCATACCTACAATGCCAGCCGCGCGCAGACCTTCTGGAAGCTGAGGGTGCCGGCATCGGTGCCGTTCCTGTTCACCTCGATGAAGGTGGCGGTGGCGGCAAGCCTGGTCGGCGCCATCGTCGGCGAACTGCCGACGGGCGCTGTCGCCGGCATCGGCGCCAAGCTGCTGGCGGGCGCCTACTACAGCCAGTCCATCGACATCTGGTCGGCGCTGGTCGCCGGCTCGGTTGTGGCAGCACTTCTGGTGATGGTGGTCGGCGTTGCCGGCCGCCTCGTCGACCGCGCCATGGGCGGGAGGCCGGCATGAGTTGGCTAAAACCATCCTGGCAAGGGGTGCTGGCGATCCTGCTATGCCTGATCGCCTTGGCACTCGGCGCGATGTCGAAGCCGGAAGCGGCGGCGCTGGCGCAACCCGAGGCGTCTTTCGACTATCCCTACCTTGCGACGAAGGGGCTGATGTTCGGCCTGCTGCTGCTGGCAGCTCTTGCCTCGATGGCCAGGCTGTCCACCATCGTCGAAGCCCTGGTGCTGTTCACCGGCGCGCACCTCGCCGCCTGGCTGCTGATCACGGGCATAAACGGCTATGAAGGCACGGCGCTGGCGCCATTCTTCCTGCTGCTCGCCGCGGCCTGGCTGCTGGGATGGCGCTGCGTGGCGGTGCTGTCTTCGCTGCGCCCGGTGGCGAACTGGATGCGGACCGCCCTGCGGCTGATCATCCCGGCGATCTTCGGCGCCTGGATCCTGATCATCTGGGAAGCGGTGACCCGGGGAGCCGGAATTCCCTTCATCCTGTTGCCGCCGCCAAGCGCCATCGGCGCGCGCATCGCCGGTTCGCTGCCGGTACTCGGCGCCGATGTCCGGCAGACCATCTTCAAGGCGGTGATCTTCGGCTATGTCGTCGGCAGCGGCGCCGGCTTCCTCGCGGCGATCGCCGCCGACCGCGTGCCGTTCCTGAGGCGCGGGCTCTTGCCGATCGGCAACATGGTCTCGGCGCTGCCGATCATCGGCGTGGCGCCGATCATGGTGATGTGGTTCGGCTTCGACTGGCAGTCAAAGGCGGCGGTCGTCATCATCATGACCTTCTTCCCGATGCTGGTGAACACGGTCGCCGGGCTTGCCGCTTCTGGCCACATGGAGCGCGACCTGATGCGCACCTATGCGTCGGGCTATTGGCCGACGCTCATCAAGCTCAGGTTGCCGGCCGCCGCTCCCTTCATCTTCAACGCGCTGAAGATCAACTCGACGCTTGCGCTGATCGGAGCCATCGTCGCGGAGTTCTTCGGCACGCCCGTCGTCGGCATGGGATTCCGCATTTCGACCGAAGTCGGGCGGATGAATATCGACATGGTCTGGGCCGAAATCGCAGTTGCAGCACTGGCGGGTTCGGTCTTTTATGGCGTGGTCGCTCTTGTCGAGAGAGCCGTCACGTTTTGGCATCCCTCTGTCCGTGGTGGATAGGGGCGGTGGGTTTAAGGGTGCTAACTTCAGAGGGTAAAAACATGAAAAGACTGATTATTCCTGTCCTGGCCGGCGCGATGTCGCTGGCCGCTTTCCAGGCGATGGCGGCCGACAAGGTGACGCTGCAGCTGAAGTGGGTCACGCAGGCCCAGTTCGCCGGCTACTATGTCGCCAAGGCAAAGGGCTTCTATGAGGCCGAGGGCCTCGACGTCGACATCAAGCCGGGCGGTCCCGATATCGCGCCCGAGCAGGTGATCGCCGGCGGCGGCGCCGACGTCATCGTCGACTGGATGGGCGGGGCGCTCGCCGCGCGCGAAAAGGGCGTGCCGCTGGTCAATATCGCCCAGCCGTTCAAGAAGGCCGGCATGGAACTGGTCTGCCCGAAGGACGGCCCGATCAAGACCGAAGCCGACTTCAAGGGCCACACGCTCGGCGTCTGGTTCTTCGGCAACGAGTATCCGTTCTACGCCTGGATGAACAAGCTCGGCCTCAAGACCGAGGGCGGCCCGGAGGGCGTCACCGTGCTGAAGCAGAGCTTCGACGTGCAGCCGCTGATCCAGAAGCAGGCGGACTGCATCTCGGTCATGACCTATAACGAGTACTGGCAGCTGATCGACGCCGGCTACAAGCCGGAACAGCTCACCGTGTTCAACTACTCGGCCATGGGCAACGATTTGCTCGAAGACGGGCTCTATGCGTTGGGAGACAAGCTCAAGGATCCGGCCTTCGAGGACAAGATGGTGCGTTTCGTGCGCGCTTCGATGAAGGGCTGGAAATATGCCGTCGACAATTCGGATGAGGCGGCCGGCATCGTCATGGACAATGGCGGCCAGGACGAGAACCACCAGAAGCGGATGATGGGCGAAGTCGCCAAGCTGATCGACAATGCCGATGGCAAGCTGATTCCGGAAGCCTATGAGCGCACCGCCAAGGCGCTGCTCGACCAGAAGATCATCACCAAGCAGCCGGAAGGCGCGTACACGACGGCGATCACCGACAAGGCGATCAAGTAGGCCGGCTGAACGCTGACATGCTGATCTCGAGAACGGCGCCTCAGAGGCGCCGTTCCTTTATGGTGTTCATGACGAAGCTGGTCTCGATCGAGGCGCGCGATCTTTTCCTTGATGAAGCGCTCGTACTGCTCGAGGCTTCCCGCCACCACCTTCAGCACATAGTCGCGCGAACCGGTGACGAGGTGGCATTCCAGCACCTCATCCCAGCCGCGGATCGCCTCCTCGAACATGACGATCTCGTCCTCGTTCTGGCGGCTGAGCCGGATGGTGGCGATGGCGACCATGCCCCAGCCGAAGGCGGCCGGATCGACCAGGGCGGTGTAGCCCCTGATGACGCCGGCTTCCTCCAGACGCCGCACGCGCCTCAGGCAGGGCGACGGCGACAGACCGATCCGCTCGGCAAGCTCGTTGTTGGTGATGCGGGCGTCGGCTTGCAGTTCACGCAGGATCTTGCGGTCGAAATCGTCAGCTATCTTCTGCTGCACTTTTGGTCTCCTCAGGCAATTCATTGCGCGAACGCAGCCATGCGAGCCCAAAAATAGCAAGGACTGCATGATGGGGATGGCATAAATTGCGGTACGACACTCCTCGAACAGCAGGAAAATAGCCATGACCGCGCCGCGCCCGTCGAAAACCCACATCGGCAACCACAAGCTCCATCCGGAGACGCTGATGCTGAGCTATGGCTTCGATCCGCAGCTTTCGGAGGGCGCGGTCAAGCCACCGGTGTTCCTCACCTCGACCTTCGTGTTCAAATCGGCGGAAGAGGGACGCGACTTCTTCGACTACACCTCCGGCCGCAAGGAACCTCCGAGCGGCACCGCTTCCGGTCTCGTCTATTCGCGCTTCAACCATCCCAACAGCGAGATCGTCGAGGACCGGCTGGCGGTCTATGAGGGCACGGACGCCTGCATCCTGTTCTCGTCCGGCATGTCGGCGATCGCGACGACCCTTTTCGCCTATGCCCGTCCGGGTGACGTCATCCTGCATTCGCAGCCGCTCTATGGCGGCACCGAGACGCTTCTGACGCGCACGCTCGCCGGCTTCGGCATAGAGGCTGTCGGCTTCGCTGACGGCGTCGACGAGGCGGCGGTTGGCGCGGCCGCCAATGCTGCCAGGGCCAAGGGCCGCGTGTCGGTCATCCTGATCGAGACGCCGTCAAATCCGACCAACAGCCTTGTCGACATCGCGCTGATGTGCAGGATCGCCGACGAAATCGGCGCCGGGCAAGGGACGAAGCCGATCATCGTCTGCGACAACACGCTGCTCGGCCCGGTGTTCCAGCGGCCGATCGAACACGGCGCCGATGTCTCCGTCTATTCGCTGACCAAATATGTCGGCGGCCATTCCGACCTGATCGCCGGCGCCGCCATGGGCAGCAAGGCGGTCACCAAGCCGATCAAGGCGCTGCGCGGCGCGATCGGCACGCAGCTCGACCCGCATTCCTGCTGGATGCTCGGCCGCTCGCTCGAGACGCTGTCGATCCGCATGGAACGCGCGAACGACAATGCGCGCCTTGTCGCCGAATTCCTGCGCGACCATGCCAAGGTGGAGAAGGTCCACTACCTGCCGTTCCTGGGCGAGGATACACCTTCGGGCCGCACCTACCGGGCGCAGTGCAGTGGCGCCGGCTCTACCTTTTCCTTCGACATTCGCGGCGGGCAGAAGGCGGCGTTCGCCTTTCTCAACGCCCTGCAGATATTCAAGCTGGCGGTAAGCCTCGGCGGGACGGAATCGCTGGCCAGCCACCCGGCGGCGATGACCCATTCGGGCATTCCCTTCGAGGTGCGCCAGCGCATCGGCGTGCTGGAGACCACGGTCAGGCTGTCGATCGGCGTCGAGCACCCGGACGACCTGATCGCCGACCTCACGCAGGCCCTGGCAGCCGTCTGATCAGCGCCTTCGTGGAATCCAAAAGGGGCGGGCAACCGCCCCTTTTAGCCGTGCTGTCAAATCGGCGTTACTTCCGGGAAACATCCGCTCCTCAAGCCGTTGTGGCGGTGCATCCATTCCGGGATGTCACAACGGAGGTCTCCATGCGCATTCAACCCCTCACGCCGATGTTCTCGGCGCTGGCCATTTCCGCGTCTATCCTGCTTGCCTTTCCTGCCTTGGCCGAAACGGTGAAATACACGGCGACGCTCGATGGCGGCCAGCAGAGCCCGCCTGTCACCACCCAGGGCA
>NZ_RZSG01000171.1:0-9524 GCF_003997725.1 Mesorhizobium sp. M4A.F.Ca.ET.050.02.1.1 | reverse complement strand
ATTTGGAGCTGTCGCTGAGCTCGGTGAACCAGCCCTTGAACTGCTCGGTCTTGAAATGGGCATCCTGGTCGGCGCCATTGTGGATCGGGACGACGCCGACTTCCTTGGCCCATTCCAGATTGTCCTTGGGCGAGAGCAGCGTCGCCATCAGCTTCCAGGCATCGTCTTTATGCTGCGAATTGGCGAACATTGCCCAGCCGGCATAGCCCAGCGTCGGATAGGACTTGCCGCTCGGTCCGACCGGCAGCGGCGCCACGGCGAAATCGTCGGCACTCATCTTGTCAGCGATGCCGAGCAGCGCGTCCGGATCCTGATTGAGCATGGCGCATGTGCCGGAATAGAAGCCGGTGACGGTCTCGTTGAAACCCCAGCTCACGGCGTCCTTCGGCGCCAGGCCGTTCTTGTACATGTCGGCCAGCATCTGCAGGCCCTTGACCGAGCCTTCGTCGTTGATGGTCGAGGTGCCGTCCTCGTTGAAGTAGCCGCCCTTGCCGGCGGCGATGTTCATGAACATGTGCATGCCGTTGAAGGCGCCCGGGCCGCCGCGCAGGCAGTAGCCATATTTGCCGGGGATGGCCGAGATCTTCTTGGAGTCCTCGACGAACTCGTCGAGCGTCGCCGGCGGGCCGTCGAGGCCGGCCTGCTTGAACAGCTTTTTGTTCCAGAACAGCGCGTTCACATAGTAGCCGTAGGGGATCATGAACTGCGTGTTGTTGACGGTCGAGCCGAACTGTTTGGCGCGGTCGCCGAGCGTCTTGGCGTCGTCCCACTTGGCCATGTAGGGACCGAGGTCCTCGAGCTGGCCGTTGTTGGCATAGAGGCCCATCCAGCGTTCCGGCATCTCGACAACGTCGGGCGTGTCGCCGGCCTGCACCATGGTCAGGAACTTCTCGAAGGCCTGGCCCCAGGGCAGCGAGACGAGCTCGACCTTGACGCCTGGATTGGCCGCCTCGAATTCGGCGATCTGCTTCTTCAGGAATTCGGTGCGCGGCGGGCTGGTGATGACCTCGACCATCTTGATCGTGCTGTCGGCCAGGGCGCCGCTGGCGGAAATCGCCAGGCCGGCGACGGCGGCAAGCATCAGCGTCAGTCTCTTCATGTTCAGGACTCCCATTTTGAACGCTCGGTTATTTTCTTGCTTTGTCGAAGGCCTGGGCGATGTCGGCCCAGAGATCCTCGACGCTTTCCAATCCGACATTGAAGCGGATGGTTCGGGGGCTGACGCCGAAGCGCGCCATCGAATTCAGGCCCGGCGTCTGCTCGAGCGAGGCCTTGGCCGGCACAACCAGGCTTTCATGACCGCCCCAGCTGACGCCGATGCGGAAGAATTTCAGCGCATCGACGAAAGCGGGAATGTCGACATCCTCCGTCACCTCGAAGGAGAACAGCCCGGCATAGCCGGCAAGCGTCTTCTTGCCGGGATGGTTGGAATAGGCGGGATGATTAACCCGCTCGACCTTGCCATGCGCCTTTAGCCGCTCGGCGAGGATGAGCCCGCTCTTCATGTGGTGCGGCAGCCTTAGCGGCAGCGTGCGCAGGCCGCGCAGGAGCAGCCAGCCTTCGAAGGGTGACAGTTTGCCGCCGAGCGAGGAATAGGTCTGCTCGTTGATGTGCCTGATATGCGCGGCGGAGCCCGCCACCACGCCGGCAACAGTGTCGCTGTGGCCGCCGAGATATTTCGAGGCTGAATGCAGCACAAGATCGACGCCGTGCGCGATCGGCTTCTGGAACACGGGCGTCGCCCAGGAATTGTCGATGGTGGTGACGATGCCTTGCTCCTTCGCGAGCCGCGTCAGATGGGCGATGTCCTGCAGCTCGAACATCATCGAGGTCGGGCTTTCCAGGTAAAGCAACTTGGCGCCCGGCAGCGCCGCCGCCACCGCATCCGGGTCGGAGCCGTCGACATAGTCGACCTTGATTTGCAAGCGTGGGAACAGCCGCTCGAACAGCCGGTAGGCATCGCCATAGCAGTTGCGCACGGCGACGATGCGCTCGCCGGCGCCGACGAAGGCGAGCACCGTGGCGCTGATCGCGGCCATGCCGCTGGAGAAGCCGCGCGCGGCTTCGGCACCTTCGAGGGCGGCGACGCGCGCTTCGAACTCCATCACCGTCGGATTGTCGCCGCGCGAATAGATCGGCTGGCGGCGCCGGCCAGCAAAGGTGTCGGCCATCTCGGCATAATTGGCGAAGGTGAACAGCGAGGTCTGGTAGATAGGCGGCACCACCGCGCCGCCGGGGAACGGATCGTCATGGGCCAGAAGCGTAGCCGCCTCGGCCAGATAGTCGCTGTTGGAAAGGCCCGGGTCGAAACCGGTGGGGTGCTCATTCATTTGCGGTCCGAAAGCTTGAGGTTGGCGGCGCCGCGCTTCAGATCGTCCTCGACGGTGGCGATGAGCTTCAGCGCCTCGGCCCGAGCTCCTTCCGGGTCGTGCGCGGCAATGCGTTCGTAGATAGTCCGGTGATAGGGGAAGCTGGCGTGGCCGAAATCGCGCACGCCGAGCGGGTGTTCCCAGAAGCGGTGGAACAGCTCGTGCATGGCGGCAATGATCTGCTCGAACAGCGGATTGCCGGAAGCGCGGTAGATCGCCTGATGAAACTCCCAGTCCTCGTCCGATGACATGCCGGCGCGGGTCTGGAAAGCCTCCTCCATAAGGTCGAGCTTGCGTTCGATCTCGGCGAGCTCGGCCTTGCCGGCGCGGACGGCGCAAAGGGCGGCGGCCTCGGCCTCCAGCGCGCGGCGGATTTCCAGCGTGCGCATCAGGCCGGCGAAATCATTGCCGCCGGCCAGCGTCAGCGGCATGTGCAGCATATCGGGAGAGACGGCCGCCTTGAGATAGGTGCCTGAGCCCTGCCGCCGCTCGACGAGGCCGAGCCCCTCCCAGCGCGTCAGCGCCTCACGCACGGTGTTGCGGCTGACCTTGAGCCGCTCGGCCAGGATGCGCTCGGTCGGCAACTTCTCACCGGGACCCAGGGATTCCTGCCTGACGAAACCGGCCAAGGCCTTCAGCACCGCGTCGTCGCGGGCCGTCGTCTGGATGGGAGGCAAAAGATCGGTCAAGCCAGAGCCTAAAGTGGTTCAATGGTCCAACCAATTCTGCACAGAGCGAAAGGCGAGTCAACAGCCCGAAACGAGACAGGGCCGAACGGCGCGCAGATGCGATATACGTTCAGAACGATCCTGGCCGGATATTCCCCGGCCCAATCGGTGGAACTCAACCCCGCGGTTCCCATGAAAGAAATCCGTGGCGCCCAACTTCATCATCTGCCTCGAGGACAGACGGCACTTCAAATTGCTGAAGCGGCATATCGCCGTGCATTACGGCCTCTCGCCCGATCAATATCGGGCGAAGTGGAACCCTGCCTTCCAACCATCCGATGGAGGCACCGAACTATTCCGCAAACCGTTCGAGGCTCGCCAAGTCCATGGGGCTGGGACGCAAGCCTAACGGCTCGGCGCAGTAGGTCGCCCTCGCGAGAAGCGTTCGACGCTCGAGGCGGGATCGCCGTGCCGAATCGGCGGTCCGGTCATGGACCGATCCTTGATTGGTCGGCCTCGCGCGAACGCTCCTCAGCCGGCCTCGACCATCGTTTGCGACTGCAGGGCGACGTGGCCGACCTCGGTAAGCGCGTAGATCCCGCGCTCCGTTCTGGCAAACCAGCCATAGTAATTGTGCAGCAATATGTTGGCCGCGCGCAGCGAAACGGCTTTCAGGTCACGCGGTCGCTTCGGGCCGTCGGCCATGGCGGCGGCGCAGGCCAGCGCCTCCTGCCGGTAGGCGGTCATAATCGGCGCGCGCGTGCTGCCTCCGGCCGTGGGGTCGCCGCGCCGGCGCCGATGCTCCTCCATCAGGCGCGAACGCCGCCGGGGATCACGCCTCGGGGGCACGGCGGCGGGACTGAGCAGCAACTCGACCTCACCCTTACTGCCAACCCCCAGCAGCCCGAAGCCGAGGCGGCGGCACAGCGCGCGGAAGCGGCGGTCGTGCTCGCGCCCCTTGCCGCGCGCCGACATGAGCGCGGCGAGCCAGACCTCGTCGCAGGCTGCCGCGCGGTCGACGGCCTGGAGCACGAGTTCCAGATTGAACTGCAGTTTCAGTTCGCAGATGACCACCACGGGCGGCTCGCCATCGCGCAGCCCGACCACGTCGCAGCCGCCGACTTCGCCCTTGACGGTAAAGTCCAGGCTCTCGAGAAACCGCTTCACCGGGACGTATAGGGACGTTTCCTGCATGCGAGAGGCATAGCCGATTCGGACCGGGCGCGGACAGCGCCGCCAAAAGGGCGCGTCTCGACAGGCGGATTGGCAGCTGCAAAACCGGTCCGCGATGCTTGAGGCCCCTTCGACAGGCCGTCCAGCGCAGAGAGATTTGCTGAATTACTGCCTGGCGAACGCGCCCGTGTAGGTTTGGCCGGCAAGCGTATAGGTGGCGGCCAGCGTCCCGTCGGGCTGCATGATGAAGGTGGCGTCCGCGCCGTTCGGCAGGCGCGCAAGCTTCAATGTGTTGCCTGAAATCTTCCCGGCGCCATCGGCGACGCCCGGCTTGTTGTCGGCCAGAACTCCCCACGCATAGGTGACCGTCACCTGCCCGCGAGGAGCAATCGTGAGCACGGCCAGCTTGCCTTCATACATCCCGTCCAGCCGTCCGGCCCATATGCCGGAGAATGCGGCATATTTTGCCGGAACGCCCTTGTCGGGGGGCGTCGCCACCACGGATGGGTCCAGGACTGCCGAATCCTGAGCAGGAGGAACCGCGGCCAGGGCAGGTTGTGCAGGAGGTGGCGGTGGCGGCGATGCTTCAGGCGCCGATTGGCACGCGGCGAGCGTGAGCGACGCGAATCCAAGCATCAGGAAAAGACTGTTTGGTGGAGCCAATCGGAATCGAACCGACGACCTCTTGAATGCCATTCAAGCGCTCTCCCAACTGAGCTATGGCCCCACTCCCGGCAGTCAGCCGGCGCCGTTTCCGGCGAAGAGATCCGGCGCGGTTTTGAGGTCCGCGCCGTCAAGTGCAGGCGGCTTCTAACCCCGCCTTCGGTCAAGATCAAGCCTTCAACGACCGCTTTTTCGTCACAGGCCAACAAAGGCCGGCAAATGATCGCAGCGGGGCCCGATCAGACCTCGTCGTCGTCGTCGCCGACGCCGATCATGTCAGTAACGTCGTCGTCCTCTTCCTCTTCATCGGCAAGGAAGGTGTCGTCCTCATCGTCGCCGAGGTCCACATCGTCCTCGTCGTCTCCGAGATCGGGAAGATCGTCGCCGCCCTTGGCCTCGTCATCAGCCTCTTCGAGCGAGACGACCTCGGCGCCCTCTTCGTCCTCGGCGTCCACTTCCTTGTCGGCGACATCCTCGTCCTCCTCGAGAGCGGTGATCTTGCCTTCGTCGAAATAGGAGCGCGGATAGCTCTTGCCGGTGTAGGGCGAGACGATCGGGTCCTTGTTCAGGTCATAGAATTTCCGACCCGTTTCCGGGTCTATGCGTTTGGTGCCAAGTTCAGCTTTTGCCACAGCAAGCCTCGTAGATAGAAGAGTGGTCCCCTTAACGGCAGTTTACGGCGCTGTCAAAGCCAAAAGCCGGCTTCAGGCAGGCGTTGCAAAAGCCCGCAATCGAAGGCTTCTCGCAAGGGGATGACCATTTCCGTCCGCCGTGATACGAGACCGCCGCAACAAAAGAAAAGTGCCGGCGCGCCGGCGTTCCATCCAGGGAAAACCATGTCTCACGCTGCCGCTCCGAAACCGGCCACGGCCCGCAAATCTCCAGCCCTTTCCGGCGCCGCGCGGGTGCCGGGCGACAAGTCGATCTCGCACCGGTCCTTCATGTTCGGCGGTCTGGCCTCCGGCGAGACCCGCATCACCGGCCTGCTCGAAGGCGAGGACGTGATGCGCACGGGCGCCGCGATGAAGGCGATGGGCGCGCATATCGAGAAGCGCGGCGCCGAGTGGGTGATCCGCGGCACCGGCAACGGGGCGCTGCTCGAACCGGAAGGTCCGCTCGACTTCGGCAATGCCGGCACCGGCTCGCGCCTCACCATGGGGCTGGTCGGCACCTATGACATGGAGACGACCTTCATCGGCGATGCATCGCTCTCCGGCCGGCCGATGGGCCGCGTGCTGGAGCCGCTGCGGCAGATGGGCGTGCAGGTGCTGAAGGCGACGCCTGGCGACCGCATGCCAATCACGCTGCGCGGCCCCAAGCACGCCGCCCCCATCACCTACCGGGTGCCGATGGCCTCGGCGCAGGTGAAGTCTGCGGTGCTGCTCGCGGGCTTGAACACGCCGGGCATCACCACGGTGATCGAGCCGGTGATGACGCGCGACCATACCGAAAAGATGCTGAAGGGCTTTGGCGCCAATCTGACGGTCGAAACCGACGAGCGCGGCGTACGCCACATCTTCATCGAGGGCCAGGGCAAGCTCAGCGGGCAGACGATCGCCGTTCCAGGCGATCCGTCCTCGGCCGGCTTCCCGCTGGTCGCGGCGCTCATAGTATCGGGCTCTGACATCGTGATCGAGAACGTGCTGATGAACCCGACCCGCACCGGCCTGCTTTTGACGCTGCAGGAGATGGGCGGCCGGATCGACATCCTCAACCCGCGCAACGCCGGCGGCGAGGACGTCGCCGACCTGCGCGTGCGCTCATCCGAATTGAAGGGTGTCGTCGTCCCGCCGGAGCGGGCACCCTCGATGATCGACGAGTATCCGGTGCTGGCTGTTGCCGCGAGCTTCGCCGAGGGCGAGACGCTGATGCAGGGGCTGGAGGAATTGCGGGTCAAGGAATCCGACCGCCTGTCTGCCGTGGCCAACGGGCTGAAGCTCAACGGCGTCGACTGCACCGAAGGCGAAGCGACGCTTGCCGTGCGCGGCAAGCCCGGCGGCAAGGGGCTGGGCAGACACCCCAACGGGCCGGACACGACGGTGCAGACCCATCTCGATCATCGCATCGCCATGAGTTTTCTGGTGATGGGGCTGGCGGCCGAGAAGCCGGTGACCATCGACGACGCCAACATGATCGCGACGAGCTTTCCGGAGTTCATGGGACTGATGAAGGGGCTGGGCGCGGAGATCGGGTGATGTTGCGGGACTGGCCGCTCTTGGCAGGCTGCATTGGAGCTGCGCTGGTCCCGTATCTGATCGAACGCGTCGCTTTCAAAGAGCGGTTTGGCATTTTCGCTCTTCTTTTCTGGCTTCTGGTTCTTCAGTTCCTGGCTATCTATTTGTCGGTCGGCCCTGCCAGGTTTCTCGAAGACAATGGATGGGTCCTTCTTGCGGGACTTCTCAAAGGGATCGGGGCCATGGCCTTCATGACAATCGGCGTCATACCGCTCATTGCATTGCCGCTGTCGATCTCGATCGCCCTGGCGGTGCTGGCGTTCCGCCTGTTCAGGCAAGTCAGATGACCCATACCTTCACCATTGCCATCGACGGGCCTGCAGGCGCCGGCAAGGGCACGCTTGCGCGCCGGCTCGCCGACCACTACCGGCTGAACCTGCTCGACACCGGCCTCACCTATCGCGCGGTTGCCCACAAACTGCTTCAGCTTGGCCTGCCGCTCGACAACGTCTCGGCAGCCGAAACCGCGGCGCGGCAGGTGGACCTTTCGAAACTCGACCGCGCCGTGCTGTCGGCGCATGCGGTGGGCGAGGCGGCCTCGAAGGTTGCGGTCATTCCCACGGTGCGGCGCATCCTCGTCGAAAAGCAGCGCGACTTCGCCAAAACGCCGCCGGGCGCGGTGCTTGACGGGCGCGATATCGGCACCGTCGTGTGTCCCGACGCCGACATCAAGCTCTACGTGACGGCGAGCGCCGAGGTGCGGGCCAGGCGCCGGCTGGCGGAGATCGAGAGCATCGGCGGCAGCGCCGATTTCGCCACCATCCTGGCTGACATCGAGCGCCGCGACGAGCGCGACATGGGCCGGGCCGACTCGCCGCTCAAGCCGGCTGTCGACGCGCACTTGCTTGATACGTCTGAAATGGCTATAGAGGCCGCGTTTCTGGCGGCTATGGCGATCATCGACGACGTCCTGGCCAAGAGAAGCGGAGCCTGAGCCAGGTTTTTCCTCGTGTTTCCGTTGCCGGAGGCGAAGAAAATACCCATATCGGGCACAAACCAGCCTGCCAGCATTCTTCATGCGCCGGACTTGCCGCCAAATGCGGCCAAGGGCTTTTAGCCCGGAACGCCGGCAGGCTCACGCAACGCTAACCAACGGCGCCCACTCCGCGAAAGACGCGGAGTATTCCAGGAGAAACAATGTCAGCTGCTAATCCGTCTCGCGACGATTTCGCGAGCATGCTCGAAGAATCATTCACCGCCGGCCATTCCGGCGAGGGCCAGGTTGTCCGGGGCACGATCACCGCGATCGAAAAGGACATGGCCATCATCGATGTCGGCCTCAAGGTCGAAGGCCGCGTGCCGCTGAAGGAGTTCGGCGCCAAGGGCAAGGACTCCTCCCTCAAGGTCGGCGACACCGTCGAAGTCTATGTCGAGCGCATCGAGAACGCGCTTGGCGAAGCCATGCTGTCGCGCGAGAAGGCTCGCCGCGAGGAGAGCTGGGTGCGCCTCGAGGAGAAGTTCACCAAGGGTGAGCGCGTCGAAGGCGTCATCTTCAACCAGGTCAAGGGCGGCTTCACCGTCGACCTCGACGGCGCCGTGGCGTTCCTGCCGCGTAGCCAGGTCGATATCCGCCCGATCCGCGACGTCTCGCCGCTGATGCACAACCCGCAGCCCTTCGAGATCCTCAAGATGGATCGCCGCCGCGGCAACATCGTGGTGTCGCGCCGCACCGTGCTCGAGGAGAGCCGCGCCGAACAGCGTTCGGAAATCGTGCAGAACCTCGAAGAGGGCCAGGTGGTCGAGGGCGTGGTCAAGAACATCACCGACTACGGTGCGTTCGTCGACCTCGGCGGCATCGACGGCCTGCTGCATGTCACCGACATGGCATGGCGCCGCGTCAACCATCCGACCGAGATCCTCAACATCGGCCAGACGGTCAAGGTGCAGATCATCCGCATCAACCAGGAAACCCACCGCATCTCGCTCGGCATGAAGCAGCTCGAGAGCGATCCGTGGTCGGAGATCGGCACCAAGTTCCCGATCGGCAAGAAGATCAAGGGCACCGTCACCAACATCACCGACTACGGCGCGTTCGTCGAGCTGGAGCCGGGCATCGAGGGCCTCATCCACGTTTCGGAAATGTCGTGGACGAAGAAGAACGTGCACCCCGGCAAGATCCTGTCGACGACCCAGGAAGTCGACGTGGTGGTGCTCGAGGTCGATCCGGCCAAGCGCCGCATCTCGCTCGGCCTCAAGCAGACGCTGGAGAACCCGTGGGAAGCCTTCGCGCGCACCCATCCGGTCGGCAGCCAGGTCGAGGGCGAGGTCAAGAACAAGACCGAGTTCGGCCTGTTCATCGGCCTGGAAGGCGACGTCGACGGCATGGTCCACCTCTCCGACCTCGACTGGACCCGTCCGGGCGAGCAGGTGATCGAGGAGTACAATCGCGGCGACGTGGTCAAGGCGCAGGTGCTCGA
>NZ_RZSG01000170.1:0-9526 GCF_003997725.1 Mesorhizobium sp. M4A.F.Ca.ET.050.02.1.1 | reverse complement strand
ACCGAGAGGCGGATATCGGGCAGGAAGAGGGACCCCATTATGGGGCGGTACGCTGGTTAGGTGTGCGTTCCTTCGCGCCCCCCTCTGGCCTGCCGGCCATCTTCCCCACGAGGGGGGAGATCAGACGTCGCCGGCGATTTCGCCAATCACCAACATTGAAAAGATGAGCGGGGCGCCGGAGCTGCCAGTCTCCCCCCAAGTGGGGGAGATGGCCGGCAGGCCAGAGGGGGGCGCCGTAGAGCACCGACATCAACCGGCCACCCTCATTTGCAGCTCGCGCGCCCCTTCCAGCCCAAGCGGCAGATGCGTCGCCGCCACGATGATCCCCCCATCCGCAAGATGCACCCGCATCAGTCCGCCAAACCTCTCCTCCGACGCCTTGTCCAACCCCGCCGTCGGCTCGTCGAGCAGCCAGATCGGCCGGTGGCTGACCAGGAGTTTTGCGATCGAGGCGCGCCGCCTTTGCCCGGTCGACAAATAGCCAAACGGCAGATGGCCGATGCCGCCGAGCCCGACGGTCGCCAGCGCCTCGTCCACGCTAAACGCCGGCTCACCGGAAAAGTCGCGCCAGAAGCGCAGATTCTCCGCCACGCTCAATGCCGTCTTCATCGCGTTTAGATGACCGAGATAGTGGCAGGCCGAGGCGACCGTGGGGAAGGCCTCGCCACCGCCTTCGACCCGGACCTGCCCTTCAGCAGTCCGCAGCAGTCCGGCGATGACCCTCAGCAGCGTCGACTTGCCGGCGCCGTTCGGGCCGGTGACGACAAGTGCCTCGCCCTTCTCGAGCGCAAAGCCGATGCCGGAAAAGACCGTCTCGCCGCCGCGCTCGCCGCCCAGATTTTCGGCGATCAGCCGCATCATTGCCCGTTCCGAAAGCACCGTTTCGCGGCCGTCGCCGCATCGCACAAATTTGCCTTTCGACTGTCTAGAACTATTCCAGGAAATTCTCTATATGCGGATCATCCGTGCCAGCGGTCGGCGCGGGAACAGAATTGGCGCCGAACCAGCGCACGCGCCGCCTTGAACGGCTCGGGTTGCTTGGGAGCGGACAGCGGAAATGGCCGTACCCGCACCTTTGCGCGTGATTGCATGCCATCGGCGTCCGTTCCCTTTCAGGCTGAACAGACAAGGACGGATCGCACGTGTCAAAATCCCTCGACAGTTTCAAATGCCGCCGCACCCTGACCGCGGGTGGCGCTGACTATGTCTATTTCGACCTTACCGAGGCCGAGAAGAACGGCCTCGCCGGCATTGCCCGGCTGCCCTATTCGATGAAGGTGCTGCTGGAGAATCTTCTGCGCAACGAGGACGGCCGCTCCGTCACCAAGGAGAGCATCCAGGCGGTGGCCGGCTGGCTGACCGACAAGGGCACCGCCGGCGTCGAGATCGCCTACCGTCCGGCCCGCGTTTTGATGCAGGATTTTACTGGCGTTCCGGCGGTGGTCGATTTGGCCGCCATGCGCGACGGCATCAAGGCGCTCGGCGGCGATCCGGAAAAGATCAACCCGCTGGTGCCGGTCGACCTCGTCATCGACCACTCCGTCATCGTCGACGAGTTCGGCACGCCGATGGCCTTCGCCCGCAATGTCGAGCTCGAGTATGAGCGCAACGAGGAGCGCTACAAGTTCCTGAAATGGGGCCAGCAGGCCTTCCGCAACTTCCGCGTCGTGCCGCCCGGCACCGGCATCTGCCACCAGGTCAACCTCGAATATCTTGGCCAGGTCGTCTGGACGAACAGCGAGGACGGCGAGACCACCGCCTATCCCGACACCTGCGTCGGTACCGATTCGCACACCACCATGATCAACGGCCTCGGCGTGCTCGGCTGGGGCGTCGGCGGCATCGAGGCCGAGGCGGCGATGCTTGGCCAGCCGGTTTCCATGCTCCTGCCCGAGGTCATCGGCTTCCGCCTCACCGGCAAGCTCAAGGAAGGCGTCACCGCCACCGACCTCGTGCTTACCGTCACCCAGATGCTGCGCAAGAAGGGCGTTGTCGGCAAGTTCGTCGAGTTCTTCGGCCCCGGCCTATCCAACATGACACTGGCCGACCGCGCCACCATCGGCAACATGGCGCCGGAATATGGCGCCACTTGCGGCTTCTTCCCGGTCGACAGCGAGACCATCCGGTATCTGACGATGTCCGGCCGCGAGGAAAGCCGCATCGCGCTGGTCGAGGCCTATTCGAAGGCGCAGGGCATGTGGCGCGACGCCGGCTCCGCCGACCCGGTCTTCACCGACCTGCTCGAGCTCGATCTCGGCGACGTCGTGCCGTCGATGGCAGGCCCGAAGCGCCCTGAGGGCCGCGTCGCGCTGGAAGGCATTCCGGCCGGCTTCGCCAAGGCGATGGAGACCGAGTACAAGAAGGCCGCCGAGATCTCCAAGCGCTACGCGGTCGAAGGCACCGACCACGATCTCGGCCATGGCGACGTCGTCATCGCCGCCATCACCTCGTGCACCAACACCTCGAACCCGAGCGTGCTGATCGGCGCCGGGCTGCTCGCCCGCAACGCCAACCGCGTCGGCCTGAAGCAGAAGCCGTGGGTGAAGACCTCGCTGGCGCCAGGCAGCCAGGTGGTCGCCGAATACCTGGAAAAATCCGGCCTGCAGCAGGAGCTCGACCAGATCGGCTTCAACCTGGTTGGCTTCGGCTGCACCACCTGCATTGGCAATTCCGGCCCGCTGCCGGCGCCGATCTCCAAGACAATCAATGACAAAGGCTTGATTGCTGCCGCGGTCTTGTCCGGCAACCGCAACTTCGAGGGCCGCGTCTCGCCGGACGTGCAGGCGAACTATCTCGCGTCGCCGCCGCTGGTCGTCGCCCATGCGTTGGCCGGCACGGTGACCAAGGACCTGACCACCGAGCCGCTCGGCGAAGGCAGCGACGGCAAACCGGTCTACCTCAAGGACATCTGGCCGAGCGCGGCCGAGATCCAGGAGTTCATCGAGAAGAACGTCACGCGCGAGCTGTTCGCCCGCAAATATGCCGACGTCTTCAAGGGCGACGAATACTGGCAGAAGGTCAAGGCGCCGGAAGGCCAGACCTATGCCTGGGACGACAGCTCGACCTATGTGCAGAACCCGCCCTACTTCGCCGGCATGACCTCGGGCTTCGGCAAGATCGGCGACATCAAGGGCGCGCGCGTGCTCGGCCTCTTCGGGGACAAGATCACCACCGACCACATCTCGCCGGCGGGCTCGATCAAGGCCGCCTCGCCGGCCGGCAAGTACCTGACCGAACATGGCGTCGGCGTCGCCGACTTCAACCAGTACGGCACGCGGCGCGGCAATCACGAGGTGATGATGCGCGGCACCTTCGCCAACATCCGCATCCGCAACCACATGCTGGGCGAGAACGGCCGCGAGGGCGGCTACACCATCCACTACCCCTCGAAGGAGGAGATGTCGATCTACGACGCCGCGATGGAGTACAAGAAGGAAGGCGTGCCGCTGGTCATCTTCGCCGGCGTCGAATACGGCAACGGCTCGTCGCGCGACTGGGCGGCCAAGGGAACGAACCTCCTTGGTGTCCGCGCGGTCATCGCTCAGTCCTTCGAGCGCATCCACCGCTCGAACCTGGTCGGCATGGGCGTCATCCCCTTCGTCTTCGAGGACGGCACCTCATGGGCTTCCCTCAACCTCAAGGGTGACGAGCTGGTCGAGATTGACGGGCTGGACGCCATCAAGCCGCGCCAGAAGATGGGCGCCAAGGTCACCTATGGCGATGGCACGGTGAAGAACGTGCCGATCATCTGCCGCATCGATACGCTGGATGAGCTCGACTACTTCAAGAACGGCGGCATCCTGCAATACGTGCTGCGCGATCTGGCAGCATAGTGAAAGGCAGTACGGGAGTAGGGGAATAGGGCAGAAGGTTAGGCCGTTTGCCCCAGCTTCACCCTATTCCCTGCTTCCTTGCTGCCGCACTCCCCTATTCCCCTGCCCTTCGGGGCGCCCTGACGCGCCACCGCCGCCAGCAGCACGCCCAACATCAGCCCGTTGAGGATGTGCCACAGGAAATGCGTGCCTAGCGGAAAGCTGGCGCAAACCAGTGGATCAGCCATCCGGCAGCCGACCGAGACGACGAAGATCGCCGAAGCCACCAGGATATAGCGGCCGGCGCCGCTGCCGCTGGCCGCCGTCCATACGCCAAAGACGGCAAGCGCCAGGAACGGCGGCAGGTAGCCGGTCGTGCCGTTCGAGGCCTGCCGCAGCCAGTCCGGCACCGCATAGGTCAACAGGCCGGCGGCGGCATAGAAGACGACGAAGGCGGCGATCGCCTTGCCCCACTCCAGACCGAGAAACCGGCGCAGGTTGAACAGCGTGAAAGCCAGCGTGAAGCCGGCGATGGGCAGCACGTCGGCCCAGATCGTGAACTTGACGGCGAAGGTGTGGAACAGCGTCGAGCCGATCCCGATCGCCACCACCCACCAGGCCAGAATCGCGGCGAACGTTCCGGTCCCATGCCGCCGCACTTCCCGCACGCCCCACAATCCAGCGGCAATAAAGGCAAGATTGGTCAAAGCATTGGCCGGCTCGGCCCAAAGTTCCGGCCCGGTCCGCTCGCAGTAAAGGTCGACGGGCGCCAAGAGAGTCTGCCACATGACGATGATGCGCCCTCCGAATCGAACCGCGGCGTGAAGTGCAGGCATCCTTCCTATTGCGGCCCTGCGCGTGCTTGCAACGGTGAAAATTTCACCGCAACGTGACTTCCCGTTGACCGGCGCTTCTGCCACATATTTTGGCAATCAGAACAAGGCCGGCGTCACCGGCGGGAATCGGAACGGCCATGGCATTTGCAAAACCCTCGCGGCTCGCGGCACTCGCGCTGGCGCTGTCGGCATGTGCCGGCACGGCGCTGGCAGGCGAGCTCGAAAAGCCCCAGGCCGACAAACCGCTAGGCGTGGTCGAGCTTTTCACCAGCCAGGGCTGCAGCTCCTGCCCGCCGGCCGATGAGTTCTTTGCCGAGCTTGCCGGCAAGCAGGACATCGTCGCGCTCGCCTATCACGTCAACTACTGGGACTATCTCGGCTGGCAGGACACGCTGAGCAACAAGGAAAACACCGACCGGCAGTATGACTATATGCGTGCCTTCGGCAGCCGCTCTGTCTACACGCCGCAAGCCGTGATCAACGGCCGCAGCCACGTCAACGGCGCCAGCCGCAAGGAAGTCGACGGCACGCTGGTGCGCCTCGACCGAACCGGCGAGGGCATGCGCGTCGGCGTGACGGTCAGCCACACCAGCGACCGCGTCATGATCGATGCCGGCGACGCCGGCAACGGCCCGAACGACGCCCATGTGGTGATCGTCTATTTCGAACCGCCGCAAACGATCAAGATCGGCCAGGGCGAGAACAGCGGGCGTCGCCTGACCTATTGGAACGCTGTCTCCGACATCCAGATCGCCGGCATGTGGCACGGCAAGGCGCAGCGCTACGAATTGCCGATGACCGAGATTTCCAAGAAGGCCGGCTGCGCGGTGCTGCTGCAGTCGGTCGGTAAGGATGGCATGCCCGGCCCGATCCTCGGCGCTGCGTTTATTCGCAAGCCCGACCGCCTTTGACCCCAGCCTTCGAGCAATAAAAAACCGGCGTCAGCTTGCTTCTGACGCCGGTCATTTAGGTTTTGGGATCGTCGCACCCGATTTTCCAACGGAAAACCGAGGTTGGTTCGATCCGACGCAGACCCGTGGGCGGGGGGCTTGGGGTTTACGAGCCGGTGCCGGACCGAACCGTCTCAGGCAACGCCGGTAAACTCGTCGGACATTGGGGCATGAGCGCGGATAAATTGTGGCGACAATGTGTCAGAGCATCACCAATTCCAACACGCGGTTCGCAAACGTGACTGGACGTTCCGGAAACAGCGCGGCTCCGGCATGCTTAGCCGGGTCTTGCAATTCCACGGCGAACGGGCCAACTTCTGAGGGCGAAGATTCATTCGAAGGATCGAGGCATGACCGATCGCGGTGGCAGTGGGACGGAGGATGGGGACGCATCCGCAATATTGATCCCGCTGCATGAGGCCCGACGCGAGCGCCTCGACCAGCCGGTGCGCTTCGACCGGCGAGAACTCGACCAGATCCTCAGGCTCTACGGACGCATGGTCGCCGCCAATGAATGGCGCGACTATGCCATTGACCATCTCTCCGACCGGGCCGTCTTTTCCGTCTTCCGCCGCGCCAGCGAGGTGCCGCTGTTCCAGATCGTCAAGGACCCGAAGCTGGCGCGCCGCCAGGGCGCATTCTCTGTCATCGCCGCCGGCGGCCGTATCCTGAAGCGCGGCCAGGAGCTCGGCCGCGTGCTCGGCGTCTTCGATCCCAAGCTGAAGGTTATCGAGGCCTGAGCTGGGAAGTCGAAGAGGAACTGGAGAACTGGAGAACTGGAGAACTGGAGAAATGAGGAACTGAAGAATTGAGGAATTGAGGAATTAGGGAAGAAGGCACTCAGGGCCTGATGTAACCGCCGTCTTCCTTTTGTTCTTCAGTTCTCCAATTCCCCGGTTCCTCATTTCCCCCTTAGTCCATCACGGAACCTCCGCTCCGGCCACGAATCCGGATCCGGCGAAAGTCCTGCCCCGCCATTCAGCGACAGTTGCATGAACACCGTGTCCAGCCAGCGTCCGTGCTTGTAGCCGGAGCCCTCGAGGCGGCCGGAATGGCGGAAGCCGAGCTTCTCGTGCAGCCGCACGGAGGCACTGTCGGCGTGGCCGTCGCCGATGACGGCGATGATCTGACGAAAGCCCGCCGCCTCGGCCGCCTCGATCAGCCCTTGCATCAGCAGACGCCCGACACCCTGGCCCTTGGCCTCGGGCGCGACATAGACCGAATCCTCGACAACGAAACGATAGGCAGGGCGTGGCCGGAACGGGCCGGCATAGGCATAGCCGAGCACGACGCCATCCCTTTCAGCCACCAGATAGGGGAAGCCGCCCGCCGCCAGGCTGTCGAATCGGCTGCCCATCTCGGCGCGGCTGGGCGGCTCCAGCTCATAGCTTGCGGTGCCATGCGTCACTGCATCGGCGTAAATTTCCGTGATTCGGTTGAGGTTTGCCGTCGTTGCGGCTCTGATCGCGATGCTGCTCATAATTTATGCAAACTGTTCATCTGCCTCCCATAACAGCAAAGGCTCGGACAAAAGAAAAGGGCGGCCGTTGGGCCGCCCTTCGTGAACTCAGTGGTCCAGTGCCGATCAGCGGCGGTCGCCCATGAACTGCAACAGGAACATGAACAGGTTGATGAAGTCGAGATAAAGCGTCAGCGCGCCCATGATGGCCTTGCGGCCGGCGACGTCGGTGGCGTCGCCCTCGAAATACATCTCCTTGATCTTCTGCGTGTCATAGGCGGTCAGGCCGGCGAAGATCAGCACGCCGATCGCCGAAACCGCGAACGACAGCGCCGAGGACTGCAGGAAGATATTGATCACCATGGCGACGATCAGGCCGAACAGCCCCATGATCAGGAACGAGCCGACTGCGGTCAGGTCGCGCTTGGTCGTATAGCCATAGAGCGACAGCGCGCCGAAGGCGGCGGCCGTGGCGAAGAAGGTCTGCGAGATGCTGGCCGTCGTGTAGACCAAAAAGATCGACGACAGCGACAGGCCGACGAGACCGGCATAGACCCAGAACGTGGTCTGCGCCGCCGAAACGCTCATCGACTGGACGCGGAACGACAGGAACAGCACGGCGGCGAGCGGGGCGAGAATGACCAGCCAGCGCAGCGGCGAGCCGAAGATGGCATAGCCGAACGAGGTCAGCATCTCGCCGCTCGGCAGCGTGGCGACCGCCGAGGCCGGGTCCGTGGTGGTGGCCAGCATGATCGTGCCGATAGCGGCAAGGCCTGTGATGAGCAGGCCAAGCCCCATCAGATTGTAGACCTTGATCATATAGGCGCGCAGGCCCTGGTCGATGTCGGCATCGACACGGGCGCCGGGCACGGCGCGCGTCTGGTAGTTGCGAATGGGATCAGCCATTGGAATTCCTCTGTTGCTTCTGCCCCGTCCGGTGTCAGGCCATTTCGGGCCCAGGCGCCGCTGGCAGGGGCTCCAGCATGCCTGCGCGGAATATGATGGTTCTTCGCGTCAAGGACAAGACCGTAACCGGCTGTAACGGTTCGTGAGAGGGCAAAAAGCTGCTTTGCCGGCCTTTATGCGGTCATTCTTACCAAGATTTAATCCGAGTCGGGCGGTGTCAGCGCGGCAAATCAGAGATTGCGCAGCACCGGCGCCGCCTTGTGGCCAAGCACCCGCCAGGTTCCGGCAAGGCCGATGCCGACCGTGACGAGCAGCGCAAACAGGATCGTCGCCACCGCCACTTCCGGCATGAAATGCGATGGCAGCGTCATGATATGCGCGACCACGAACCAGGCCGCCACTCCGCCAGCCGCCAGCGCGAAGACCGCGGTGGCAAGGCCGATCAGCACATACTCCAGCGAGAAGGCTGTGATCAGCGTCCTGCGCGTCGCACCCAGCGTCTTCAGCACCACCGCGTCATGGATGCGCGCCCGGTTGCCGGCGGCGAGCGCGCCGGCAAGCACCAGCACAGAAGCGATCAGCGCCACGCCGGCGGCGGCGCGGCTCGCCGTGCCGAGCTGGCCCACCAGCCGGTTGACGATATCGAGCGCGTCCTTGACCCGGACCGTCGTCACCGAAGGGAACGCACGCGTCACCGCGTTGAGCAGCCGGGCATCGTCGGCGATGGTGGCGTCCTTGTCGGTCAGCGTCGCCAGCCAGCCATGCGGCGCGCCGGCGAAGGTGTTGGGCGAAAACACCATGACGAAGTTGATGCCCATCGTCTCCCATTCGACCTGGCGGAAATTGGCGATCCTGGCCGTCACGTTGCGTCCCAGCACATTGACGGTGACGGTGTCGCCGAGCTTCAGCCCGATCTGCCGTCCCTCCTCGGCCGAGAACGACACCAGCGGCTCGCCGGCATAGTCCTCCGGCCACCAGGTTCCTTGCGTCAGCGTCGCGTTGGCAGGCATCTTCGCATCATAGGTCAGGCCGCGGTCGCCGCGCAGCACCCACGCGCCCTCCGCCGGCACGCTCACCTTGCCGACGTCGACGCCGTTCAGTGCCATCACCCGCCCGCGCAGCATCGGCACCTTGGCCAGCGTCCCCCGCGGAGCCTCCTTGCCGATCAGCGCCGAGAACGCATCGACATCGCTGCTCTGGATATCGACGAAGAAGAAATTCGGCGCCCGTTCCGGCAGGCTGCCGGAGATCTGGCGCCTCAGATTGCCGTCGATCAGCGCCAGTGTCACCAAAAGCGTCAGCCCGAGGCCGAGCGACAGCACCACGGACGGCGTCAGGGCGCCCGGCCGGTGGATGTTGCCCAGCGCCAGCCTGAGCGCGACGGAACGGACACGCGGGCTCCTGCTGGCCGCCCACTGCACCAGCGCGCCGACCAGGCGCAGTACAAGGAAGGCAAAGACCGTGGCGCCGACGAAGATCGAGGCGATGCGGCGGTCGCCGGAAAACAGGATGGCCAGCGCCGCCAGGACGAGCGCGATGCCGACTGCCGCTGCCACATAAGGC
>NZ_RZSG01000016.1:0-28449 GCF_003997725.1 Mesorhizobium sp. M4A.F.Ca.ET.050.02.1.1 | reverse complement strand
CTGATGGACACCGACAAGGACGCCGAGGAGATCGCCCGCAAGGCGATGCAGATCGCGGCCGACATCTGCGTCTATACCAACAGCAACTTCGTTGTCGAAACGCTCGATGCCGCCTGAGGCAATCGACCATGATCCCGAAAAGTGGGACCCGGTTTTCGGATAAGATCATGGTCCAACAAGAGCACGTTTACGATTTTCGGCCGGTGACCGAAAAAGACCTGCCGATGATCGCCGGCTGGCTGGCCGAGCCGCATGTCGCCGAATGGTGGGACGATCCGGAACAAGAGACCGCCGAAATCCGCGAGCACATCGACTCGGTTTCGGTCGAGCCGCTGATCGTCGAGCTCGACGGCCGGCCGATCGCCTACCTGCAGAGCTACGATCCGCATCTGGAGGACGATCATCCCTATGCCGACCAGCCGTTCGGCACGCTGGGTATCGACCTGTCGATCGGCCTGGCGCAGCTGGTCGGCGTCGGCCACGGCACGGCGATCGTGCGGCAGTTCGTCGAGCAGCTTTTCGAGGAAGGGGCGCCGCGCGTCATCATCGATCCGCATCCGCGGAACGCGCGCGCCATCCGCGCCTATGAGAAGGCGGGTTTCAGGCCGATCGGCCGCAGGCAGTCGCAATACGGGGATGTCGTGCTGATGGCCGTCGACGCGGCGCAAGGCGACACGGAAGAGGGGGACTGAACCAGATGAACGCATCCGGCGAGGACAAGACGCTTTCGGCCTATGAGGACAGCTGGCGCATGGGGCTTCTGCTCATGCTGGCTTTGCTGATCTTCCAGGCCGGCGCGCTTTACGGCATGGGCCATCCGCCGATCTGCACCTGCGGCTATGTCAAGCTCTGGCACGGGGTGGTGCAAAGCTCGGAGAACTCCCAGCACATCTCGGACTGGTACACGCCATCGCACATCATCCATGGCTTCCTGTTCTATGCGCTGGCGCGGTTCCTCTTTCCGCGTTCGCCGATCGGGCTGAGGCTCGCCTTCGCCGTCCTCATCGAAGGTGGCTGGGAGCTTCTGGAGAACAGCCCCTTCATCATCGAGCGTTACCGCGCCGGCACGATTTCGCTCGACTATTACGGCGACAGCATCATCAACTCGGTATCGGACACGTTGGCCATGGTGCTGGGATTTGTGATGGCGCGAAAGCTTCCTATATGGGTGGTCGTTGCCCTGGCCCTCATCTTCGAGCTCGGTACGGGCTACATCATCCGGGACAATCTGACGCTCAACGTGATCATGCTGCTGCATCCGTTCGAGTCCATCAAGCAGTGGCAAAGTGGAATTTAGTGACATGAGCACCTTCTCTCCCCGCGAAATCGTTTCGGAACTCGACCGCTTCATCATCGGCCAGAAGGACGCCAAGCGCGCCGTGGCCATTGCGCTCCGCAACCGCTGGCGCCGCCAGCAGCTGCAAGGCCAGATGCGCGAGGAGGTGATGCCGAAGAACATCCTGATGATTGGCCCGACCGGAGTCGGCAAGACCGAGATCTCGCGCCGCCTGGCCCGCCTCGCCGGCGCGCCCTTCGTCAAGGTCGAGGCGACCAAGTTCACCGAGGTCGGCTATGTCGGCCGCGACGTTGAGCAGATCGTGCGCGACCTGGTCGAGGTTGCCATCGGCCTGGCGCGCGAGAAGATGCGCGAGGACGTCGCGGCGCGCGCCCAGATCAATGCCGAAGAACGCGTGCTGGAGGCCCTGGTCGGCAAGACGGCGAGCCCGTCGACGCGCGACTCCTTCCGCAAGAAGCTGCGCGACGGCGAGCTCGACGACAAGGAGATCGAGATCGAAGTCGCCGACACCGGCACCGGCGGCATGCCGGGCTTCGAGATCCCAGGCATGCCGGGCGGCAATATCGGCGTGCTCAACATCAACGACATGCTGTCGAAGGCGATGGGCGGCCGCAAGACCAAGAGCCGCAAGACCACGGTGCGCGATTCCTACGCGCTGCTGGTCAATGACGAGTCCGACAAATTACTCGACCAGGACGAGGTGATCCGCCGCGCTCTCGACGCCACGGAAAATGACGGCATCGTCTTCCTCGATGAGATCGACAAGATCGCGGCCAGGAGCGACATTTCGGGCGGGCCTTCGCGCGAAGGCGTGCAGCGCGACCTGCTGCCGCTGGTCGAAGGCACGACGGTGGCGACGAAGTACGGCCCGGTGAAGACCGACCATATCCTGTTCATCGCGTCGGGCGCCTTCCATGTGTCGAAGCCGTCCGATCTGTTGCCGGAACTGCAGGGCCGCCTGCCGATCCGCGTCGAGCTGCGCGCGCTGGAGAAGGAGGACTTCGTCCGCATCCTCACCGAGACAGAGGCGAGCCTGATCAAGCAGTACGTCGCGCTGATGAAGACGGAAGGGGTCGAACTGGCCTTCACCGACGACGCCATCGATTCGCTGGCCGGCATTGCCGTCGATCTCAACGCCAGCGTCGAGAATATCGGCGCAAGACGCCTGCAGACGGTGATGGAGCGGGTGCTGGACGAGATCTCCTACGACGCGCCGGACCGCAACGGTACGACCGTCACCATCGACTCCGCCTATGTGCAAAAGCATGTCGGCGACCTCTCGAGGAACACGGATTTGTCCAGATTCATCCTGTAAATGCATGTCGCCCAAAAGTGCGCAGCGGTTTTGGGACAACGATATGCATCAGCAAGGAACCCGATGCCGGGCAGGGTTCTGGCTTCGGGCGGGCCGGCAAGGCTTGTCCGGCACGGCGGGCGGGGTGTGGCCAAATGGAAGCATCTGGCCGGCTTTCGCCTTGGCGGGAGGCGGGCTTCTCTCGACTCTCCCACCTGCTTTACCTAGTTTGCCCGGCGACTCGGGCATGCCCAAACTGATCGAGCGGTTTGGGGCATGCATGAAGAAAACACTTAAGGCGCCTTGCCGGATCGTTCCGGCAGGGCGCCTTGACGGGCGGCGGCGTATGAAAAGACGGCTTCTTCTCCTTCTCGGCCTGGCTATGGCGGCGGCTGTGGCCGTGGCCAACGCGCAGACCCTGGTGCCGCCGGGGAACCGCAACGCCGTCCAGCCCGACATACCGGGCGCCTCCAGCCGGCGCACGCAAGCCACCAACACCACCTTCCAGGCCAAATATCGCAAGGTCTACGCGCTGCTGAAGAGCGACGCCGAGCTGCGCGCCAAGATCAGGAAGGAGGCTGCCGCCTATGGCATCGACCCGATGCACATCGTCGGCGCCATCGTCGGCGAGCACACCTACAATGTCGACGCCTACGACCGGCTGCAGACCTATTACGTCAAGGCGATCTCCTATCTGTCGAGCAAGCTCTCCTTCGCCTATGACGGCGAGGACATTAGCGATTTCGTCCAGCGCCCCGAATTCAAGAAATGCGCCGGTATGACCGACAGCTACGATCTGTGGGAATGCCGCGAGCAGGTCTGGAACCATTCCTTCCGCGGCAAGAGCGTTGGCGGCACAAGCTTCCCCAACGACCGTTTCGGCGCCACCTTCTTCCAGCCCTATTATGCCGGCCAGACCTTCGGCCTCGGCCAGCTCAATCCGCTGACCGCGCTGCAGATGAGCGATCTCGTGCACAAGGTTTCCGGACTGCCGAAGCTCGACGTCGGCGATCCGAACACGGTCTACAAGACCATCATGGATCCGGACCTGACGCTGGCCTATGTCGCGGCGACGATCAGGACGTCGATCGATGCCTATAAGAGCATTGCCGGCTTCGACATCTCCGACAATCCCGGCCTCACGGCGACGCTCTACAATGTAGGCAATCCCGAGCAGCGCGCCTCTGCTTTGAAGGCCGAGAACGACAAGCGTCGCGCCGCCGGCGAGCCGGAAAAGCTGCCCGAGGAAAATTATTACGGCTGGCTGGTCAACGACAAGCTGGACGAACTGAAGGCGCTGTTCTAGCCGCCTCGGGTTCGGGCTGTTTAGCCTTCCGCGTCGAGGAACGCCTCGAACTTGCGCAATTCCAGCGCGTCCGCCTCGAGCATGTGGCGCGGTTCCGGATAGGCGCCCGACTGGATGTCGGCGGCATATTCGCGGAACGCGGCGATGCGCTCGCTCTGAATGCGGTCGAACTCCGCCGCGAGATCGCGGTAGCGCTTGGCGTGGCGCGGATAGCGGCCGCGATTGGTGCCGAGCACGTCTTCCGAGAACAGATACTGGGCATCGCAGCCGGCGCCGGCACCCATCGAGATCATGATCAGCGGCGTGCGCCGCGAGATCGCGCTGGCGACCTCGGCCGGCACCACCTCGATTTCGGCGGCGAAGACGCCGGCCGCCTCGAGGTCCTTGACCTGCTTCCAGACGAAAGCGGCGCTCTCTGCGGTCTTGCCGACCGCCTTGAAGCCGCCGGTCCAGGTCGCATGCGCCGGGACCAGGCCGACATGGCCGCAGACCGGGATGTGCTCGTCGCGCAGCCGGCGGATCGTCTGCAAACTGGCCGAGCAGTACATCGCATCGGCGCTCGCCGCGCGCAGCTTCACCGCTGTGCGCAGGATATCGTCGGTGGTGGCGCCCATCTTGGCCTGTTCGTCGCCGGGAATGGCGAAGCAGGTCGGCGCGGCGTCGCGGAAACGCGGGTCGAAGATCAGGTCATAGGTGACCGAGATGATGTCGATGCCAGCGCGTTCGGCGGCTTCCGCTTCTTCCAGCGAGAAGACGCGCAGCTTGGACAACTGACGCTTGCCCTTCAGCGCTTGCAGGTCGGCGACCGTCGGTCTGTTGCGTGCCATTTCTTGATCCCCCTCATGCCGCACGAGATGCCGGCACCTTCCGAAGCCTCACGCAGCCAGCAGCGATTTGAGCTTGACCGTTTGCGACCCGAGCGCCGCCGGCGCCGGCGCCGCGCGCTTGGCGATCAGCATTTCCGCCAGGCGGATATCGCGCGCCACCGCATTGCCCGGACCGATGCCGCTCGCCGCCACCAGCCGTCCGTCGTCCGCCAGGTGGAACAGGATGAAGGCGCCGTCGTCGAGGTCGCGGCGCACCATGCTCTTGCCCTCGTCGGAAAGCCCGGCGATCTGCAGGGTCAGCCCATACTGATCCGACCAGAACCACGGCACCGACGCATGCGCCTCGCCGGCGCCGAGCATGTTTTTCGCCGCCAGCGCGCCCTGCTCCTGCGCATTGCGCCAGGCTTCCAGCCGCACGCGCCGGCCGCCATAGACGGCAAGCGGGAACGAGCAGCAGTCGCCGGCGGCGAAGATGTCCGGGTCGGCGGTGCACAGCTCGGCATCGACGGCGATGCCGTTGTCGATCGTAAGCCCTGCTTCCGCGGCAAGCCCGGTCACCGGCACGGCGCCGATGCCGATCACCGCGAGGTCGGCGGCGATTTGTCGTCCGCCGGCGAGCGTGATGCGCACCTCTTTGCCGTCATCGGCGATTGCTTCTATGCCCTGGCCGGCGAGGATGATCACGCCTTCCGCCTCATGCTCCGCGTGGATTGCCGCGGCGATCTCGGCCGGCACGCCGCGCATCAGGATGCGCGGCTGCGCTTCGATGACGGTGACCGTGGCGCCGAGCTTGCGCGACGAAGCGGCAAGCTCCAGCCCGATGAAGCCGCCACCGACGATGGCGACGCGGCTTTTTGGATTGAGATGCGCGCGGATGGCCAGAGCGTCGTTGAAGGTCCGAAGATAGACACAGCGTTCGCCCAGCCCCGGCATCGGCAGCTTGCGCGGTAGCGAGCCGGTCGCCAGCAACAGCTTGTCGTAGGGAAGCAAAGAACCGTCCGACAGTCGAACCGCATGCGCGGCGCGGTCGATCGCCACGGCGCGGACCGAACGGATGTGCCGGATCGAGCGTTCGGCCAGAAGCTCCTCGCTGGTGATCGCCTTGATCGCCGGCACTTCGCCGGTCATCGCCTCCTTCGACAGCGGCGGCCGTTCATAGGGCAGATGCGGCTCGTCGCCGATCAGCGTCACCGCGCCCTCGAAGCCGAGATCGCGCAAGGCGAGCGCGGCGCGCCCGCCGCATTCGCCGGCGCCGATGATGACCATTCCCCCGGACATCGCGATCACCCGATCTGAATGAGGACTTTGCCGGCGTCGACCTTGACCGGATAGGTCTTGAGGTTGACGCAGACCGGGGCGCCCCTGGCGTCGCCGGTCTTGTAGTTGAAGCGGCCATTGTGCTTCGGGCACTCGATGATGTCGTCCATCACCAGTCCGCCCGCCAGATGCACTTTCTCATGCGTGCACAGCCCATCTGTCGCGAAATACTCGTCCTCCGGGCTGCGATAGATGGCGAAGGTACGGCCGCCATGATCGAACCGCATAACGTCTTCCTCGTCGATGTCTCCGGCCGCGCAGGCCTCGACCCAGTCACTCATGTCGTCCTCCGGCGAATTGGATTGCTCGGCGCGCCTCGGCCGGTCATTCGGCCGCTGCAGCCGTGGGATGATCGCTGTGCAGATCCTCGCGATAGGGGCGAGCCGTCGGCGGCAGCTCCCGCTTGATGAAGTAATCCTCGTAGCGAAGCTGGCGCAGGAAGGCCGGGATCATCTCGCGGTAGCCGGCCAGGATCGACGGCGTCGGCGCCGGCAGGTCATGCTTGATCAACTCGTGCAGCCTGGGCAGCGCGTGGTAGGGCACCATCGGAAACATGTGGTGCTCGACATGGTAGTTCATGTTCCAGTAGATGAACCTGCTGATCGGATTCATGTAGACGGTGCGGCTGTTGAGGCGGTGGTCGATGACGTTGTCGGCAAGGCCGCCATGCTGCAACAGGCCGGTCATGACGTGATGCCAGGCGCCGTAGAGCCTGGGCAGCCCGACCAGCATCAGCGGCAGGAACGAGTCGAAATAGAACGCCGACGCGATCGTGGCGGCATAGATCGCCGCCCAGATGCGGGCGATGCGGATCGCCTTCGGCTGCTCCTGCTCGGGAATGAAGGTTTTTTCCGCCGCGCTGATGTTGCCGGCCGCGTTGCGCAGCATGTCGCTCATCGCGCGCCAGGCGTCGAGGACGCCGACGAAGGCCAGTGCCGTGCGGATCAGGTCCGGCGGCCGCATCACGGCGATTTCCGGATCGCGGCCGACGATGATCGTGTCGGTGTGGTGGCGCGTGTGGCTCCAGCGCCAGGTCACCGGGTTGCGCATGATCATGAAGCAGGCGATTTGGTAGATGGCGTCGTTCATCCACTGCGTGCGAAAGGCGGTGCCGTGGCCGCATTCGTGCCAGCGTGAATCGGTCGAGGAGCCGTAAAGCGTGCCGTAGACGAAGAAGAACGGCACGCACCACCACGTGCCCCAGAACCAGGCGCCGCCGGCGGCGCTGAGGACCAAGGCGCCGAGCCAGATGACGGTGTCGCGGATCGCCGGCTGGTCCGAGCGCTGCATCAATTCCTTCATCTGCTTGCGCGGGATGTCGGTGTGGTACCACTCGGCCGCCGAGAGACCATTCTCCACCGCCAGCCTGGCGTCGCGGCCAACCAGGCTGTAGTCGCGCCGGGATGGCGCCGCGTCCATCATTGCCGTCATCGCTTCCTCCATCAGCACCTTGCGGCTCGGCCCTCGCGTAAAGCGGTGGGGCGGGTGCACGGTCGGCGTCGAAATGCAAAATAGCTCCAAGCCATGATAGTCTCAATATCAGAAAGATAGTTTCTATCATTTCATATCAGGACGAGGTAAACTGAGTCGGCAAGCGAGGGAGTGCTCATGGCAAAGCGGCCGACCATTACCGATCTGGCACGCGTCTCCGGTGTCAGCGTTGCCACCGTTGATCGCGTCTTGAACAACCGCCTGCCGGTAAAGGAGGAAACGGCGCGCCGCGTCTATGAGGCTGCGACCGAGATCGGCTATCACGCCGCGGGACTGATCAGGCAGCGCATGCGCCAGGAATTGCCGGAATACCGCCTGGGCTTTCTGCTGTTGCGAGGCAATGATATTTTCTACGGCGATTTCGCGCGGGAGCTGGAACTTGCAGTCTCGCAATCGCAGCGCTTTCGCGGCGTCGCGACGATCGATTTCGCCGCGTCGCTGGCCGCCGACGAGATCGCCGCCCAGACACGCAGGCTGGCCGCGAAATCGAGGGCCGTGGCCGTCGTCGGTCCGGACCACCCGACGCTGACGGCGACGGTGGAGGCCCTGAAGGCCAGGAATGTACCGGTGTTCTCCTTGCTGTCCGACTTCGCCGCCGGCATCCGCGAGGGCTATGTCGGCCTCGACAACCGCAAGGTCGGTCGCACCGCGGCCTGGATGATCGCCAAGGCGGCCAGGAAGCCGGGCAAGGTCGCCCTCTTCGTCGGCAGCCACCGCTTCCATGGCCATGAACTGCGCGAGATCGGCTTCCGCTCCTTCTTCCGCGAGCATGCCCCGGAATTCATCGTAATGGAGACTCTGGTCAACCTGGAAGCGAACCAGGTGACCCACGATGCGATGATCGATCTCCTTGCCCGGCATCCGGACCTCGCCGGCTGCTATGTCGCCGGCGGTGGCATGGAAGGCGCGGTCTCGGCGCTGCGAGCAGCGCGGCCCGCGCATATGCCGGTCGTCGTCTGCAACGAGATCAACGCAGAATCGCGCGCGGCACTCGCCGACAACATCCTCACCATGGTGATCTCCACGCCACTCGCCGCGCTCTGCCGCGAGCTTGTCGATCTGATGGCCCATGCCATCGAGGCCGGCGCCGCCAACGCGCCTGGCCAGACCTTCCTGCCATTCGACATCTATCTGCCGGAAAACATCTAGCCGCACGGCATCCACGTGCCGGCGCGCCGGCCAGGCGAAATGATAGAATCTATCAGGCCAGTCCGAAAATCCGGCGCCGGGCTTCCGATTCGCCCTTGACGCCGCCGCCTGAAATGGAATAAATATTTCACGAACTGGGTATTTTGGTTCTTTCGTTCCGGAACATCTGTTTCAAACAGAGGACTTGGCGTTCCATCATGCAAAGGGCGCCCTCCGGAACCGGAATAGAAAGCGGGAGAGATTCCTCGGGAGATCGGGGATTCCGGGCAAAAGATCGGTGCAGCCGGACACCAATGTGGAGGAGAAATACAATGAAGAAACTGCTTTTGGGCGTCGCACTGTCGGCGCTTATGAGTTCGTCCGCCTTCGCCGCCAAGATCGGCGTTTCGATGGCGCTTTTCGACGACAACTTCCTGACCGTTCTGCGCAACGGCATGATCGCGCAGGCCAAGGGCATGAGCGGTGTCGAACTGCAGGTCGAAGACGCGCAGAACGACGTCGCCAAGCAGCTTGACCAGATCAAGAACTTCGCCGCCTCGGGCGTCGACGCCATCATCGTCAACCCGGTCGATACCTCGGCCACCCAGGCGATGTCGGACGCGGCTGCCGCGGCCAAGATCCCGCTGGTCTATGTCAACCGCGAGCCGGTCAACGTCGATACGCTGCCGGACAACCAAGCCTTCGTCGCCTCGAACGAGGCTGAATCCGGCACGTTGGAAACCCAGGAAGCCTGCCGCCTGTTCAAGGAAGCGGGCAAGAAGGAAGCCAATGTCTACGTGATCATGGGCGAGCTTTCCAACCAGGCCGCGGTGCAGCGCACCAAGGACATCGAGGAAGTCATTGCTACGCCGGACTGCAGCTTCATCAAGATCATCGACAAGCAGACCTCGAACTGGAAGCGTGACGAGGCCCAGAACCTGATGACCAACTGGTTGTCGGCCGGCAAGCCCTTCGATGGCGTCATCGCCAACAACGACGAAAGCGCCATCGGCGCCATTCAGGCGATGAAGGCCGCCAACATCGACATGAAGTCGGTGGTCGTCGGCGGCGTCGACGCCACCCAGGACGCGCTTGCCGCAATGCAGGCGGGCGATCTCGACGTGACGGTGTTCCAGGACGCCGCTGGCCAGGGCGCCGGCGCGCTGGACGCCGCGCTGAAGCTCGCCAAGGGCGAGAAGGTGGAACACAAGGTCTATATCCCGTTCCAACTCGTCACGCCGGCCAACATCGACAAGTTCCTGAAGAAGAACTGAGGCTGCGCTAGGCTAAACGGAGCGGCGCATCAAATCATAACAACGGCGCCGCTCCCCATTTTCCCTCACCGCCCGAACCGGCGGGAGGGCGAACGCGGCCGACGGAGGAAAACACGTGGCACAGACATCTCATGGCGTCGGCGGGCTGACCTACGATGCGAAGAAACGCGCATGGCCGGCCGAGTTCAACGTTTTCCTGGCGCTGGTAATTCTCGTTGTCGTCTTCGAGTTGATCGGCCGGATCTTTCTTGGTGACAGCTTCCTGTTCAACACCCGCAGCGACGTTGGCCGGATCTTCAACGAGGCCCGCCTGCAGATCATCATCCTGCAGGTTTCGATCGTCGGCATCATCGCTATCGGCGTGACGCAGGTGATCATCAGCGGCGGCATCGACCTGTCCTCGGGCTCGATCGTCGGCGCGACGGCGATGATCGCCATGAGCTTTGCCCAGGTAGCGACGGTCAATGGCAACCCGAACCCCAAGGCGATGTTCCTGGCGCAGGGCTGGACCGACCTGCCCGTGATCGTCCCGCTGCTCGTCGCCATCTCTTGCGGCCTTATCGCCGGCCTGATCAACGGTGCGCTGATCGCCTATACGCGCATCCCGCCCTTCATCGCCACGCTCGGCATGATGGTCACCGCGCGCGGCATCGCCAAATGGTGGTCGAAGGGTCAACCGATCTCGTTTCCGACCGACAGTTTCGCCGCCATCGGCAAGGGCCTGATGCCGGTTATCATATTCATTTCGCTGGCGATCCTGTTCCAGCTCATCTTGAGCTACACCAGATACGGCAAGCACTGTTACGCCATCGGCTCCAATGAGGACGCCGCACGCATGTCCGGCATCAAGATCGCCAACCACAAGGTGCTGGTCTATGTCATCGCCGGCATTCTCGCTTCCGTTGCCGCGGTGGTGCTGTCCTCCAAGAACCTCACCGCCCAGGCCGGCATGGGCGTGATGTACGAGCTCGATGCGATCGCCATGGCGGTCATCGGCGGCGTCTCGCTGTCGGGCGGCCGCGGCTCGATCATCGGCACCGTCATCGGCTCGCTGATCTTCGGCGTCATCATCTCCGGCTTCACCTTCCTGCGCCTCGACGCCTACTACCAGGAGATGGTCAAGGGCGTGATCATCGTCGGCGCGGTGGTTCTCGATCAATGGCGCCAGCGTCGCCGCGCGATAGGAGCTTGACCATGTCGGACATCGTTCTCAAGACCGAAAACCTGACCAAGCGCTATGGCGGCGTGCATGCTCTCGAAGGCGCGAACTTCGAACTGCGCAAGGGCGAGCATGTCGCCATCATGGGCGACAACGGCGCCGGCAAGTCGACCTTCGTGCGCCAGATCACCGGCGTCGAGCAGCGAACCGACGGCAAGGTCTGGTTCGACGGCAAGGAAGTGAACTTCGCCGGGCCGATCGAGGCGCGCGAGGCCGGCATCGAGACCGTGTTCCAGAACCTCGCGCTCGCCGACGATCTCGACGTGCCGTCCAACCTCTTCCTCGGCCGCGAGAAGGTGTTGTTCAATCTCGGCCCCTTCTCGATCCTCGACCGCAAATTCATGCGCAAGGCGACCGAGGCGGCATTGGTCCGCACCGCGGTGAAGATCCCGAACCTCTCGAGCACCATCCGCCACATGTCGGGCGGCCAGCGCCAGTGCGTGGCGATCGCCCGCACCGCGACCTTCGCGTCCAAGCTGATCATCATGGACGAGCCGACGGCGGCCCTTGGCGTGCAGGAGACGGCGCAGGTCGAAAACATCATCCGCACGCTGAAGGAGAATGGCGAACCGCTGATCCTGATCAGCCACAACATGCGCCAGGTGTTCGACCTGGTCGACCGCATCGTCGTCTTCCGGCGCGGCAAGATCGTCGCCAATTTGCGCAAGCAGGACACCGACGGCAACGACATCGTCGCCTACATCACCGGCGCCAAGACCGGGCAGGCGGAGCTCCAGGCGGCCTGACGGGCGTCACGACGGGACCAACCAGATCGTCCGCGCCTAGAGGCGCGGACATGTTTTAGAACCACCTCAAAGGACAATTCATGACTATCCGCTTCGCTCTTCTCGGCGCCGGCCGCATCGGCAAGGTCCATGCCCGCGCCGTCGGCTCCAATCCCGACGCAAAACTGGTTGCCGTTGCCGATGCTTTCGAGAAGGCGGCGAGCGATCTGGCCTCGGCCTATGGCGCCGAAGTGCGCAGCATCGAGGCCATCGAGAAGGCCAAGGACATCGACGCCGTCATCATCTGCACGCCCACCGACACCCATGCCGACCTCATCGAGCGCTTTGCCAAGGCCGGCAAGGCGATCTTCTGCGAGAAGCCGATCGACCTCGACTTCAAGCGCGTGGAAAAATGCCTGGCCGTGGTCGAGAAGGCCGGCGCCACGCTGATGGTAGGCTTCAACCGCCGCTTCGACCCGCATTTCGCCGCCGTGCGCAAGGCGATCGATGACGGCGCCATTGGCGCGGTCGAGATGGTCACCATCACCTCGCGCGATCCGGGCGCGCCGCCGCTCGAGTACATCGCCCGCTCGGGCGGCATCTTCCGCGATATGACCATCCACGATTTCGACATGGCGCGCTTCCTGCTCGGCGAGGAGCCGGTGGCGGTCAGCGCCCATGCCTCGGTGCTGGTCGACAAGAAGATCGGCGAGGCCGGCGATTTCGACTCGGTCAGCGTCATCCTGGAAACCGCGTCGGGCAAGCAGGCCGTCATCTCCAACTCGCGCCGCGCCACCTATGGCTACGACCAGCGCATCGAGGTGCACGGCTCGAAGGGCATGGTCGCCGCCGAGAACCAGCGGCCGGTGTCGATCGAGCTTGCCAACGACAAGGGCTACACCCGCCCGCCGCTGCACGACTTCTTCATGACCCGCTACCTCGACGCCTACGCCAACGAGATCGCCGCCTTCATCGGCGCGGCAACCAAGGGCAAGAAGGCGGCGCCAAGCGGAACGGACGGCCTTGTGGCGCTGAAGCTTGCGGACGCCGCGCTGAAGTCGGCGAAGACCGGCAAGACTGTTCGCGTCGACTGAGCTTTTTGAATTCGAACACAGGAGAACAGCGATGAGCGGTTTGGCCGGTCGCAATTCGGAAACGCGCGCCATCGTCACCGGCGGCGCGCAAGGTATCGGCTTCGCCGTCGCCGAGGCGCTGGCCGACGAGGGCTGCCGCGCGCTGGCGCTGGTCGGCCGCTCGCAGGAGAAGGGCGACAAGGCCGTCGCGGCGCTGAAGAACGGCGGCGTCGACGCCATCTTCATCAGCGCCGACGTCGCCAGGGTCGCCGACTGCAAGCGCGCTGTCGACACGGCGATCGCGCATTTCGGCACGCTGAACGCGCTGGTCAACGCCGCCGCCACCTCGGCGCGCGGCTCGCTTATCGAAACGACAGAGGACGTCTTCGACCAGATTTTCGACACCAATGTACGCGGCCCCTTCTTCCTGATGCAGGGCCTGGTCGCGCATCTTCTGGCGCGTAAGGCGCCGGGCTCGATCGTCAACGTGCTGTCGATGTCGGCGCATGCCGGACAGTCCTTCCTGACGCCCTATTCGACCAGCAAGGGCGCGCTGATGACGCTGACCAAGAATGTCGCCAGCTCCTATCGGAGGGACCGCATCCGCTGCAACGCCGTGCTGCCCGGCTGGATGGACACAGAGGGCGAGGCGATCGTGCAGAAGAAGTGGCACGACGCGCCGGACGACTGGCTGGAAAAGGCCGAGGCCGCGCAGCCGATGGGCCAATTGGTCAAGCCCGCGCAGCTTGCCCGGCTGATCACCTACATGCTGAGCCCGCAGGCCGGCGTCATGACCGGCTCGCTGGTCGACTATGACCAGAACGTCGCCGGCGTGATCGGCGAGTAAGGGCCGGCGCTGCGGCCAGCCCTTTCGTCACTATACGGGGAGAAATGCCCGGCAGGGCAATGAGGGGCAGCGCCGACTTTGACAGCTATGGGTCCAAACTCAGGTTGAAGGCCGATATCTCCGCCTGGCCTTGTCTTTCTGCCGTAGGCGCCGCCCCTCACCTGCCTTCCGGCATCCTCTCTCCGTATAGCGACGGGGAGAGGGGCGCCGTCATCAACGGTTTCGCCAATTGGCCCGCTACAACACGACACGTGACAAACGCTTCGGCTTCGACTATATGAGCCGCATGATCCACCTGACCGCCTCGTTTTGGTACTTTAGCTACGGTAGCTCGCTGGCGGCGGGAGGATTGCGCTCGATCTGAAGATTGCAGCAAAACAGTCCGACAAGCCGCCAGACCTGGCGGCTTTTTTGTTTCAGCCGGCAGGTCTCCTAACCAGGAGCAGAAAGCCGTGTTGACCACCACAGACGACCTTCGGGTCACCGACCTCAAGGAACTGAGCACGCCGGAAGAGGTGATGCGCGAGATACCGCGCACGCTGACGGCGACGCGCACCGTTACCGCGTCGCGCAACGCCATCCATTCGATCCTGACGGGTGCCGACGACCGGCTTTTGGTCATCGTCGGCCCCTGTTCGATCCACGATCCGGTCGCCGCGATGGACTACGCCAGCCGTCTGGCGGCGCTGCGCGAAGCCCTTGCCGACCGGCTCGAGATCGTCATGCGCGTCTATTTCGAGAAGCCGCGCACCACGGTCGGTTGGAAGGGTCTGATCAACGATCCCGACCTCGACGGCAGCTTCAACATCGACAAGGGGTTGCGTATGGCGCGCAACGTGCTCGCCGCCGTCAACAATCTCGGCCTGCCGGCGGCGACCGAGTTCCTCGATATGACCACGCCGCAATACATCGCCGACCTCGTCGCCTGGGGCGCCATCGGCGCGCGCACAACCGAAAGCCAGATCCATCGCGAGCTGGCGTCGGGCCTCTCCTGCCCGGTCGGCTTCAAGAACGGCACCGACGGTAATCTTCGGATCGCCGCTGAGGCGGTGAAATCGGCCGCTCAGCCGCATCATTTCATGGCGGTGACCAAGGGCGGGCGGAGCGCGATCGCGGCGACCACCGGCAACGAGGACTGCCACGTCATCCTGCGCGGCGGGATCCAGCCCAACTACGACGCGGTGAGCGTCGCCGCGTCCGCTGCGGAACTCGGACGCATCGGGGTCGCGCCGCGTCTGATGATCGATGTCAGCCACGCCAACTCGAGCAAGAGGCCGGAGAACCAGCCCAAGGTGGCGGCCGACGTGGCCGGCCAGGTGGCGGCCGGCGACGAGCGCATCATCGGCGTCATGATCGAGAGCAACCTCGTCACCGGCCGCCAGGACGTGGTGCCCGGCAAGCCGCTCACCTACGGCCAGAGCATCACCGATGGCTGCATCGACTGGGCGACCACCGAGACGGTGCTGCACGGGCTTGCCGGCGCGGTCGAATGGCGCCGGTCCGTGAAACGCGAAATGCTGGCGACCCGGCAGGGCGCGGCCTGACTTCCTACTCCCCCTCTGGGAGAAGGTGGATCGGACGCGCAGCGCCGAGACAGATGGGGGATGCTGGAAGGAACTCGGCGTGGACCCTTGAGGCTCACGCCGAGTTCAATCCCTCCCAGGCGGTGAACACCGAGACCGCGAACAGCAGCAGCCCCGCCGCCCGACCGGCAAGGACGGTCGCCTGCGGGTTGGCGACCAGCAGCTCACGGCTGCGGCCGGCGGTAACCGCGAGCCCGCCATAGATGGCGGCCTGCGTGGCGATCGTCATCAGCCCCATGACGGTCGCCTGCATCCAGATCGGGCCGTAATCCGGCTTCAGGAACTGCGGATAGACGGCGAGGATGAAGAGGTAGGCCTTCGGATTGATCAGGCAGGTCATCAGCCCCTGGCGAAACGCCTTCCAGGCGGAACGGCTGCCGGAAGGCCCGTCCTGGCCGATGGTGATGGAGCTGCGCATCAGCGTGATGCCGATATAGGCCATGTAGGCGGCGCCGGCGACCAGCAGCGGCGTGAACAGGATCGGTACGAAATGCATGAGCAGGCCGACGCCGATCGCGCCGTTCAGCGTGTGCACAATGCCGCCCAGCATGATGCCGCCGGTCGCGGCAAGGCCTCTGTTGCTGCCGCCGGTCAGCGCATTGGCCAGCACGAACAGCATGTCCATGCCAGGCACGGCGATGATCCCGAACAGCAGGATGAAGAAGAGCCAGAGATTTTCCGCATAGCCCATGTCAGTTGCCTGTCGCCGCGCCCCGCAAGGCGCCAATGAATCTATTGATTTTCAAGCCGGTAAGCGGCCCTATAGGTCATCGCAACTGACGGGGATGTGTCAGTTGCGTTCGGAGCTGGTAAGGAAATGCGCAAGGCCTCGCGCCTGTTCGAGATCATCCAGATCCTGCGGCTGGCCAGGCAGCCGGTGACGGCGGCCATGATTGCCGAACAGCTGGAAGTGACAGTGCGCTCGATCTATCGCGATATCGCGGCACTTCAGGCGATGCGCGTTCCGATCGAGGGCGGGCGCGGCATTGGCTACGTCCTGCGTCCGGGCTTCGACCTGCCGCCACTGATGTTCTCGATCGAGGAGATGGAGGCGATCGTGCTGTCGCTGGCCCTGCTCGAGCGCACCGGCGACGACGAGCTCAAGCAGGCCGCAAAGCGCGTAAGCGCCAAGATCGCCGGCGCGGTGCCGCCGCCCTTGCGCCAGACGCTCGACGCCAATGCTCTGCACGCCTGGGGTTTTGCAGCGCCTTCGGCTTCGGCGGTCGATCTTGCCTTGGTGCGCCGTGCCATTCGCGACGAGGAGAAGCTCGACCTTTCATATCGCGATGAAGCGGGCCGCAACACGAAGCGCATCATCCGGCCTGTCGCGCTCATCTACTACGCCGAGACCGCCAACATCGTCGCCTGGTGCGAGTTGCGCCAGGCCATCCGCAACTTCCGCAGCGACCGCATCGAGGACTGCCGGCTGGCGGGCCTATGGTTCAAGGGCGAAGGCGACCGGCTGCGGCAGGTCTGGGTGGACGGCTGGGAGATCAACGCATCGGCTGCGAGCGCCTGAGAGGGATCTCAAGATACGTACCGCGGAAATTCCGACCTGTCGCGTTGTGCTTACCTTGGTATCTCGGAACCCTCGGAGATTGGCCGAAACGCCCATCAGGTCGTCATCCTATGGCGGAGCAAGGAGCGAAGCGACGCGGCGCAGACCATGGGATCCATGCCGTGACGTTGAAGCGTTGCGAAGGTGCAGAATTCTGCGCCGCTGCATCCTTCGGCCGAGGTAACGGCATGGATCCTTGGGTCTTCACTCCGCTTCGCGTCGCTACGCCCAAGGATGACGAAGTCGGAAAGCTGCGTCCAATCGCAAACGTTTGCGACGGTTCGCGGGAAAGCCGGCAACCTTTCTTCGCGTCGGCGAACGACGTGAAATTACCGCACGTCCACCCAGCGCTGTTCCTGGAACGAGCGCGCCATCGCATGCACGGTGCGCTCGATCTCCAGCCCCTCGTCGAAGTCGATGATCCTCGCCGGCTTGCCGGCAAGCCGCAGCAGGAGCTCGCGGCATTCGATGATCTTGAGGTCATTGAAGCCGAGGCCGTGGCCCGGCGCCGGCACGAAGGCGTCGTAAGGCTTGTGGTGCGGCGCCACCAGGATCGTGCGGTAGCCCTGCTCGGTCGGCCTGTCGGCCGTCAGGTAGAGCTGGAACTCATTGAACCTCTCCTGGTCGTAGAGGATCGAGCCCTTCGAGCCGAAGATCTGGATGGCGATGCGGCCCTTGCGGCCCCAGGCCGAGCGGTTGACCAGCAGCGTGCCGGCTATGCCGTTCTCGAGATGCATCAGCACGCTGGCGATGTCGTAGGTCTCGACCGCGCGGCGCCCCCCGGATGCGACCTTGCGGTCGGCATAAGGCTTGGCCATGTCGCACATGACGCGGCCGACGCGGCCGAACAGCACCTTGATCAGCGACAGCGGATGCACGGCGAAATCGTCGAGCGCGCCGTAGCCCGACGCCGCCTCGTGCTTCCAGAAGAACGCCGCCTCGGGGTCGGCCATGAAGTCCTCGTCCATCTCGATGCGTAGATGGTTGACCTCGCCGATGATCTTCTCCTCGAGCAGCGCGCCGATATGGCGGATGGCAGGGTTCTGGATGTAGTTGTAGCCGAGCGCCGCCACCTTGCCGGATTTCCCGGCCGCCTCTGCCATCGCCTCGGCTTCCGTGAAGCCTGGCGCCATCGGCTTCTCGCACCAGAGATGCTTGCCGGCTTCGAGGATGGCGATGGCCATTTCCGGATGGTACTGGTTGGGCGTGGTCAGCGAGACGATCTCGACCTCCGGGTCGTCGACCACGGCGCGCCAGTCGCCGGAGCCTTTCGCGAAGCCGAATTCACCGGCCTTGCGTTTGGCAAGCTCGTCATTGACCTCGCCGAGATGCACCAGCTTCGGCTTGGCCACGTCGGGAAACACGGTGGCGACAGAGCTCCAGGCGATGGCATGGCACTTGCCCATGAAACCCGTGCCGATGAGGCCCACTCCGACCATTTGGATGTCTCCGCGCCAGAGCAATTCCAGGAAAAGTAAGAAACGGCTTTCCGTCCGGAATTGCGTCAACAAACAGCTAGAACGGTTCTGCGTTTCCAGGAACCGTTCTGGGGAAGAATTTCGCGTGGATGAATTAATCCATTTCCGCTTGGAATGGAATGTCCAAATCATTTTTTATGGCGTTCTTGCGTGAAGTCGCTATGATGAGGCAGGAGAGGGGACTATCGGTATGGCCGTGGGCGGAGCGACGATGGACGAACGGGTTCCCCGCGATTTCGAGACGCTGCGCGCGACGATCCTGGAGCGGCGCCAGAGCCTGCCCAAGCGCATCGCGCAGATCGCCGCCTATGCGCTCGACAATCCCGACGACATCGCCTTCGGTACCGCTGCCAGCATCGCCGCCTCCGCCGGCGTCCAGCCCTCGACGCTGATCCGCTTCGCCCAGCAGCTTGGCTTCGACGGCTTCACCAGCCTGCAGCTTGTGTTCCGCGAGCGCCTGCGCGAACGCAATTCCTCCTATGACGAGCGGCTGGCCGCATTGCGCGCCAAGGCCGAGGAAGGCGCCGGCCACCGGGCGATCTTCGACGGTTTCGTCGCCGCCGCCAGTACCTCGCTGAGTGACATTTCGCGCACGCTGAACGAACCGCATTTCGAGGAGGCCATCGCGCTGCTGGCCAAGGCCGAGACCATTTTTGTGCTGGCCAAGCGCCGCTCCTACCCGGTCGCCTCCTACATCGCCTATGCGCTGGGCAAGCTCAAGATCCGCAACCAGCTGATCGAGTCGGCCGCCGGGCTGAACGCCGAGATGATCGGCTTTGCCACGCCGAGGGACGCCGTCATCGCCATCAGCTTTTCTCCTTACGCGCCGGCGACCATCGAAGAGACGCGTTCCATTTCCGAACAGGGCGTGCCGATCGTCGCCATCACCGACTCGTCGTTCTCGCCGCTGGCCCAGTTCGCCGAGGTCTGGTTCGAGGTCGCCGAGGCCGATTTCGCCGGCTTCCGCTCGCTGTCGGCGACCATGGCGCTGGCCATGGCGCTGACCGTCGCAGTCGGCGAGAAGCGGCGCGACACGGGCCGCAAGCGCAAGGGCTGAACGGCTCGGGCCTGCAGTCTTTTTCGGCTAGGGAATGCTCATTCCATCTTGACTACAGATTGGAATTATTATTTCATAATTCAGGCGTCACGCTGCCGCTCGCGCGTGTACCCCAAAACGGGGTTGCTCAAGACAATAAGGCCGATGGGAGGTTCGAATGGGCGAAGCCGTGGAAGCGAAAGCGCTCGACGTCATCACCATCGGTCGCGCCTCGGTCGATCTCTATGGCCAGCAGATCGGCTCACGGCTGGAGGACATCACCTCCTTCGCCAAATCGGTCGGCGGCTGCCCGGCCAACATCTCCGTCGGCACCGCCAGGCTCGGCCTGCGCTCGGCGCTGCTCACCCGCGTCGGCGACGAGCAGATGGGCCGCTTCATCCGCGAGCAGCTCAAGCGTGAAGGCGTCTCGGTCGATGGGCTGAAGACCGACAAGGAGCGGCTGACCGCGCTGGTGCTGCTCTCGGTCGAGGACGAAGGCGTCTCGCCGATGATCTTCTACCGCTCCGACTGCGCCGACATGGCGCTGGCCGAGGAGGATATCGACGAGGCGTTTATTGCCTCTGCCCGCGCGATCGTCGTCACCGGCACGCATTTCTCGCGACCTAACAGCGATGCCGCGCAGCGCAAGGCGATCCGCATCATGAAGGCCAAGGGCGGCAAGGTGGTCTTCGACATCGACTACCGTCCCAACCTCTGGGGCCTCGCCGGCCATGCCGAGGGCTTCGAGCGTTACGTCAAGTCGGACCGCGTCTCGGCCCAGCTGAAGACGGTGCTGCCGGATTGCGACCTGATCGTCGGCACCGAGGAGGAGATCATGATCGCCTCGGGCGCCGACGATTGCCTGAGCGCGCTGAAGACCATCCGCTCCTTGTCCTCGGCCACCATCGTGCTCAAGCGCGGCGCCATGGGCTGCATCGTCTATGACGGGCCGATCAGCGACGACCTCGAGGACGGCGTCGTCGGCAAGGGCTTCCCGATCGAGGTCTACAACGTGCTCGGCGCTGGCGATGCCTTCATGTCGGGCTTCCTGCGCGGCTGGCTCGGCGGTGAAAGTTTTGCCACGGCTGCGACCTGGGCCAATGCCTGCGGCGCCTTCGCGGTGTCGCGCCTGCTCTGCGCGCCGGAATATCCGACCTTCGAGGAATTGCAGTACTTCCTCAAGCACGGCAGCAAGCATCTGGCGCTGCGCAAGGACGAGGCCATCAACCACATCCATTGGGCGACGACGCGCCGGCGCGATGTTCCCTCGCTGATGGCGCTCGCCTGTGACCATCGAATCCAGCTCGAGGACGTCGCCGCCAAGGCCGGTGCCGATGTCGCGCGCATCGAGGATTTCAAGGTGCTGACCGTCAAGGCGGCGGCCAGGGTCGCCGCCGGCCGCGCCGGTTACGGCATGCTGCTCGACGAGAGATACGGCCGCGACGCCATGTTCGAATTCGCCCGCCATCCCTTCGCCTGGCTTGGCCGCCCGGTCGAGCTGCCGGGCTCGCGACCGCTGCGCTTCGAATTCTCGCAAGACATCGGCTCGCAGCTGATCGACTGGCCGGTCGAGCACTGCATCAAATGCCTGTGCTTCTACCACCCGGACGACCCCGAGGCGCTGAAGCTAGAGCAGCAGCAGAAGCTGCGCAGCCTGTTCGAGGCCGCGCGGAAAGTGGGCAGGGAGCTTCTCGTCGAGATCATCGCCGGCAAGCACGGCAAGCTCGAAGACACCACCATTCCGCGCGCGCTGGAGGAACTCTACGCGCTGGGCATCAAGCCCGACTGGTGGAAGCTCGAGCCGCAGGCATCCGCAAGCGCCTGGGCCAAGATCGAGGCGGTGATCGTCAAGAACGATCCATGGTGCCGCGGTGTCGTGCTGCTCGGGCTCGAGGCGCCGCAGGACGAGCTCGTCGCGGCGTTTGCCGCTACCGCCAAGGCACCGATCGTCAAGGGCTTTGCCGTCGGTCGCACCATCTTCATCAACGCCGCCGAACAATGGCTGGCCGGCAAGATGTCGGATGAGGAGGCGGTGGCCGACATGGCTGCTCGCTTCGAACAGTTGACCGAGGCGTGGCTTGCCGCGCGCGGCCGCAAGGCAGCATGAGAAAACGGCGCTAATGAAAGCCGGAGGAAACGACAAATGACGAAGACCGTTCGCCTGACCATGGCGCAGGCCGTGACCCGCTTCCTGTCGCGCCAGATGACCGAGATCGACGGCCAGAAAGTACCGATCTTCGGCGGCGTCTGGGCGATCTTCGGTCATGGCAACGTCGCCGGGCTCGGCGAGGCGCTCTACCAGGTGCGCGACGAATTGCCGACCTTCCGTGCCCACAACGAGCAGGCGATGGCGCATGCGGCGATCGCCTATGCCAAGGCCAATTTCCGCCGCCGCTTCATGGCCGCGACCAGCTCGATCGGTCCCGGTGCGCTGAACATGGTGACGGCGGCAGCCCTGGCACACGTAAACCGGTTGCCTGTCCTGTTTTTGCCGGGTGATGTCTTCGCCAACCGCTTGCCCGATCCGGTGTTGCAGCAGGCGGAAGACTTCTCCGACGGCACGGCGAGCGTCAACGACTGCTTCCGCGCCGTGTCGCGCTATTTCGACCGCATCACGCGACCGGAGCAGATCATCCCGGCGCTCAACCGCGCCATGCAGGTGCTGACTGACCCGGCCGAATGCGGCCCGGTGACGCTCTCACTTTGCCAGGACGTGCAGGCCGAGGCCTACGATTATCCCGAAAGCCTGTTTGCCGAGCGCGTCTGGACACCGCGCCGGGTTCGTCCGGACCGCAACGAACTGGCCGCCGCCGTCGCGGCGCTGAAGGGCGCGAAGAAGCCGCTGGTGATCGCCGGCGGCGGGGTGCTCTATTCGCAGGCTTCGACCGAGTTGGCCAAGTTGGTGCAAAGCGCCGGCATCCCGGTCTGCGAGACGCAAGGCGGCAAATCCTCGCTGCCGGACGACCATCCGCTCAACATGGCCGCTGTCGGCGTCACCGGCACCTCCGCCGCCAACCGGCTGGCGGAGCAGGCCGATGTCGTGCTGGCCGTCGGCACCAGGCTGCAGGATTTCACCACCGGCTCCTGGGCGCTGTTCAAGAATGCCGGCCGCACCATCATCGGGCTGAACACGCAGGTCTTCGATGCCGGCAAGCACTGGGCGCTGCCGCTGGTCGCCGACGCGGCAGAAGGGCTGGCGGAACTGTCCGCTGCGCTCAAGGGCTGGAAGGCGCCATCCGCCTGGACCGACACTGCGCTGAAGGGCAAGACGGAGTGGCAGGTCGCCGCCGCCAAGGTGACGGCCTCGACCAATGCCGCCTACCCGTCCGATGCGCAAGTGATCGGCGCCGTGCAGCGCGCCATGGGCTCAGGCCTCACCTTGCTGCATGCGGCAGGCGGTCTGCCCGGCGAGTTGCACAAGCTCTGGCAGGCCGGCGCGCCGGGTTCCTACCATGCCGAATACGGCTTCTCGACCATGGGCTACGAGATCGCCGGCGGGCTCGGCGTCAAGATGGCGAAGCCCGACCAGGAGGTCGTCGTCATGGTCGGCGACGGCTCCTACCTGATGCTCAATTCCGAGATAGCGACCTCGGTGATGCTCGGCCTCAAGCTCACCATCGTGCTGCTCGACAACCGCGGCTATGGCTGCATCAACCGGCTGCAGATGGCGACCGGCGGCGCCAACTTCAACAATCTCCTGAAGGACGCACGCCACGAGGTGATGCCCGATGTTGACTTCGCCGCCCATGCGGCAAGCCTCGGCGCGACGGCCGAGAAGGTGGCCTCGATCGCCGAGCTGGAGACGGCGCTCGCCAGGGCCAAGGGCAATGACAAGACCACCGTGCTGGTCATCGACACCGATCCGCTGGTGTCGACCGAAGCCGGCGGCCACTGGTGGGATGTCGCCGTGCCGGAGGTCTCGTCGCGGCCACAGGTGAATGCGGCGCGCAAGAAATATGAGGAAGCCGTGGGCAGCCGTCAGGGCTGAGCCGCGTCTGCCTCGCAACGACCGACATTGGAGTGACGACTTGAAAGCCAAACTGGGCATGTCCCCCATCGCGTGGTGGAACGACGATCTCGTGGAACTGAGCGACGACGTGTCGCTGGAGGAGTGTCTGCGCCAGTCGCGCTCGGCCGGCTTCACCGGCATGGAGATGGGCCGCCGCTTCCCCAACGATCCGAAGGTGATGCTGCCGATCCTGAAAGAGGCGGACGTCACGCTGTGCGGCGGCTGGTTCTCCGGCACGCTGGTTGATGAGGAGATGGCCAGGAACAAGGACCGCATCCAACCGATGATCGACCTGTTCAAGGCCGTCAACGCGCCCTGCATCGTTTATGGCGAGGTCGGCCGCTCCATCCAGGGCGACCGTTCAAAGCCGCTCGCCACCAAGCCGAAACTCTCCGGTGACGAGATGAAGGCCTATGGCAGGCGCCTGACCGAATTCGGCGAATGGTGCGCCGAGCAGGGCATGCCGCTTTCCTACCACCATCACATGGCGGCGGTCGTCGAGACCGAGCCGGAGCTCGATGCCTTCATGCGCCATTCCGGCGAAGGCATTCCGTTGCTGCTCGACGCCGGCCACCTCGCCTTTGCCGGCGGCGACGTGCTGCGCGCCATCGACAACCACCACAAGCGCATCAACCACGTCCATGTGAAGGATGTGCGCATGGGCGTGATCGACAAGCTCGACCGCACGAAACAGTCCTTCCTCGATGCCGTGGCGCTCGGCGCCTTCACCGTTCCGGGCGACGGTTCGTTGGATTTCGGCGCCATCGTGCAGCGGTTTGCCGACCATGGCTATGAAGGCTGGTTCGTGGTCGAGGCCGAGCAGGACCCGAAGGCAAATCCACCGCTCAGGATGGCGCAGGTCGGCTACAAGGAGCTGATGCGGGTGATGACGGCCGCCGACTACACGGTCGAGACGCAGGGTTTTCCGGCCTGAACGGTGGATTAGTCAGGGCGCTCGGTCTATCTGATGCGCTTTGGCTAAATCCGGGATTGGCGCGCGATGAAAGACTATGAGCACCCGTTCTTCCGGCCGCTGTGGCGGCGCATCGCCGTGGTGGCTGTCTGCCTGGCCTGGTCGGTGATTGAGTTCGCTTCCGGCACGCCTTTCTGGGGCGTTATCGCGCTCGGCTTCGCCGGCTATGCCGTCTGGCAGTTCTTCTATCTCTACAAGCCGGCCGAAGAGGCCAAGCCTCCGGCCGAACCGAAGGAATGATTGAGGAGACAAAAATGTCCAAACTGCTCGTCAAGGCCGACAAGGGCCACGGCCGCGTCGCCCACGTCACGCCGCAAAGCGCCGGCTGGACCTATGTCGGCTTCGATCTTCATCGGCTGAAAGCGGGCGAGACGGCTTCGGGTGAAACGGCCGACCGCGAGGTCTGCCTGGTCTTCGTCACCGGCAAGGGCAAGGCGTCCGCCGCCGGCACGGATCTCGGCCTGCTCGGCGAGCGCATGTCGCCCTTCGAGGGCAAGCCCTGGTCGGTCTATGTGCCTGAGGGGTCCAACTGGTCGGTGACCGCTGACACCGAGCTGGAACTCGCCGTCTGCTCGGCTCCCGGCCTTGGCGGCGGCCTGCCGGCCCGCGTCATCGCTCCGCGGGATCTCGGCCAGGAGGTGCGCGGCAAGGGCACCAACACGCGCTACGTCACCAACATTCTGCCCGAAGGCAAGCCGGCCGACTCTTTGCTGGTGGTCGAGGTCATCACGCCGGGCGGTCACACCTCCAGCTATCCGCCGCACAAGCATGACCAGGACAATCTCCCCGCGGAGTCCTATCTCGAGGAAACCTACTACCACCGCCTCAACCCGCCGCAGGGCTTTGCCTTCCAGCGCGTCTATACCGACGCCGGCAGGAATGGCGAGCGCGAGCTGGACGAGGCGATGGCGATCGAGGACGGCGATGTGGTGCTGGTGCCGAAGGGCTACCACCCATGCGCCGCCTGCCATGGCTACGATCTCTACTATCTCAACGTCATGGCCGGGCCGAAGCGCACCTGGAAGTTTCACAACGCGCCCGAGCACGAATGGCTGATGAAAGCCTGACTGAGCATTTTGCAGCCAAGCGGAATCGCTTCCGGTTCGCGGTCGGTTGAAGCCATTGGTCCAGCACGGAAAAATCGTCGGCTAAGGACCTACCTGGCCGATTTGCCATCGAAAACCATCGTAAGCTTCGTCAATCCGTCATGGAAATCACCTATGGCAACGGGTCTGACGAGGACTTCTTATGCGCTACGCCATCTATTTCACCCCAAGCCAGGACGAGCCGCTGGCGCGGATCGCCGCCAATTGGCTGGGACGCGACCCGTTCGGCGCCGCCACTCGGCCGGTCGAGGCCGTGGGTGAGCTGTCGGCGGCCGAAGTTGCCTTCCACACCGCCTCGGCGCGCCGTTACGGTTTCCATGCCACGCTGAAGGCGCCATTCCGGCTGGCCGGGAACGAGACTGAGGCTTCTCTGCGCGCCGCGCTCGACAGCTTTGCCGAAGGGACCCAGGCGGTCATCATCCCGCGCCTGGTCGTCGGCCAGATCGACGGCTTCTTCGCGCTGGTGCCGGAAGCGCCGGTGCCGGCGCTCAACCGCTTCGCCGGCGATGTCGTGCTCGCCTTCGACCGCTTCCGCGCGCCGCTGACCGAGGCCGAGATCGAGCGCCGCAGCCCCGATTCGCTGAAGCCGGACGAGTTCCGCAACCTGTGCCAATGGGGCTACCCTTACGTCTTCGAGACCTTCCGCTTTCATATGACGCTGTCCGGCCGCGTCGCGTCACAGGAAAGCCCTCGTCTGCGCGCAGCAATCGACAGCCTGTTCACGGAAGTGCTGCTGCGGCCGGTGTTGGTCGATGCGCTGACGCTGTTCGTCGAAACCGAACCGGGCGCCCCATTCATGGTGCTGTCCCACCACGCGCTGGGACGCCGCTTGCCTGAGGCAAAAACTGCTTGAGACCAAACTGCCTGATTACCAAGGACTGCCTGAAATGACCGCCGAGACCGTTCTCACCAATGCCCGCATCGTGCTTGCCGACGAGATCGTCGAGGGCTCGCTGGTGCTGCGCGACGGCCTGATCGCCGCCATCGATCCGGGTGCTGCCCGCGCCGGCGAGGACATGGGCGGCGACTACATCATTCCCGGCCTGGTCGAGCTGCACACCGACCACCTCGAAGGCCATTACGCGCCACGCCCGAAGGTGCGCTGGAATCCGATCGCCGCCGTGCTTGCTCATGACGCGCAAGTGGCGACCGCCGGCATCACCACCGTGCTCGATGCCTTGCGTGTCGGCATGGACGAGGACGCCGACCTCACATCCGCCGACATTCGCAAGCTTGCCGACGCCATCGAGGACAGCGTCGAGCAGGAGCGGCTCAGGGCCGACCACTTCATCCATCTGCGCTGCGAGGTCTCGGCGCCGGACTGCCTGAAGGCCTTCGCCAATTTCGAGACCGACGAGCGGGTGAAGCTGGCGTCGCTGATGGACCATGCGCCAGGACAGCGCCAGTTCGTCAATCTCGAAACCTATGCCTATTACTACCAGCGCAAGCTGAAGCTCTCCGATCGCGACTTCCGGAAGTTCTGCGAAAAGCGCATGGCGGAATCGGCCATGAATTCCGGCCCGAACCGCGTCTTCCTCTCCGCCGCCTGCCACGAGCGCGGCATCGTGCTCGCCAGCCATGACGACGCCACCGCCGGCCACGTCGAGGAAGCAATCGAGCAAGGCGTGCGCGTCGCCGAGTTCCCGACTACGGAGGAGGCGGCCCGGGCCTCGAAGGCGGCCGGCCTCGGCGTGCTGATGGGGGCGCCCAACGTCATGCGCGGCGCCTCGCATTCCGGCAACGTCTCGGCCCGTACGCTGGCCGGCGATGGCCTGCTCGACATATTGTCGTCCGACTACATCCCCTTCAGCCTGATCCAGTCGGCCTTCTTCCTCGGCGACGTGGTCGAGGGAATCTCGCTGCCGCAGGCGGTTGCCATGGTCTCGAGGAACCCGGCGGAGGCGGTCGGGCTCGACGATCGCGGCGTCATCGAGCCGGGCCGGCGCGCCGATCTGGTGCGCGTGCGCGTCGACGATCATGTGCCGGTCGTGCGCACCGTCTGGCGGCAGGGGCGCCGGGTAGCATGATGGTCTCGGCCTTGCTCGAACGCGAACTGTCGGCCGAGAGGTTCCCGATCCGCAACGGCGTCTTCGTCGCCGTGGTCGGTCCGAGCGGCGCCGGCAAGGACACGGTGATAGGCTATGCGAAGGCCCGCTTCGCCGAAGAGACCCGGCTGGAATTCGTGCGCCGTGTCATCACCCGTCCGAGCGATGCGGCGAGCGAGGACCACGACACGCTGGCCGACGCCGCCTTCGCCGAGGCTGAAGCCGACGGCGCTTTCGCCCTGTGTTGGGATGCCCACGGCCTGCGCTACGGCCTGCCCGCCGATGTCGACTGGGCGGTCGCCAACGGCCATGTCGCGGTCGCCAACGTCTCGCGGTCTGTTATTCCGGCGCTGCGCGAGCGTTACGCCAATCTGGCGGTGGTCGAGATCACCGCGGCGCCGGAAATCCTCGCCGAGCGGCTGGCGGCGCGCGGCCGTGAATCGCGCGGCGAGGTGCTGGCGCGCCTGGCGCGCAGCGCCAGCATCGCGCTCTCCGGACCGGACGTCACCTCGATCGACAACAGCGGCGCCAAGGACATCGCCGGCGAGCGCTTCGCCGAGGTGCTGCGCAAGGCGATGGCGTTTTCGGATCTGTCCAGCATGATCTGAGGTGAATTGATTTCAGGTGATGCCGGCTTGCATGTGGGAGGTTGAGCCGAGACTTGTTGATGTCGGCGCCGCCCTTCATTGCCCTGCCGGGCATTTCTCCCCGTATAGTGACGGGGAGAAAGGGCTGATGTCCGAACCGGATAGATAGGTAACAGAATGGACCGATTGCATAGGTGACAGTTTTCTCCCTCGCCGGAGGACCCGGCGATGGTTTGGCGAGAGACTGGCATCATGGACGAGCGGCTTCGTTTTGTA
>NZ_RZSG01000169.1:0-9623 GCF_003997725.1 Mesorhizobium sp. M4A.F.Ca.ET.050.02.1.1 | reverse complement strand
TCAGCGTCCAGCCCTCGTTCATTTCAAAGAACGGATGGCCGACGACGCCGTTCTTCGTCAGCACGAAGGCGCCCTGCCCGGCGTAGTTGAGCAGCAGGCAGGGAAACACGATCGCCAACCAGGCGAGCACGATCGGTTTGCGGCCGAAATGGCCGAGATCGGCATAGAGCGCCTCGGCGCCGGTGACGGCGAGGAAGATGGCGCCGATGGTGACGAAGGCGACGTCCGGCGAATGGATCAGGAAGGCGACGATGTAGTGCGGGCTGACCGCCAGCAGGATTTCGGGATCGTCGATGATGTGGTTGAGGCCTGACAGGCCGATGGCGAGGAACCAGACAGCCGTGATCGGGCCGAAGATCAGCGCCACGCCGCCGGTGCCGAACCGCTGCACCGCGAACAGGATCGCCAGGATGAGCAGCGTCAGCGGCACCACGTAAGGCTGGAAGGCAGGCGTAACGACATTCATGCCTTCGACCGCGGACAGCACCGAGATGGCCGGCGTGATGACCGCATCGCCAAAGAACAGCGAAGCGCCGACGATGCCAATGGCGAGGATGATCGCCGAGCGCGTGGCAAAACTGCTGCGCGCCAGCGCCATCAGCGACAGCACGCCGCCCTCGCCGCGGTTGTTGGCGCGCAGCACGAACATGATGTATTTGATGGTGACGATGATGGTCAGCGACCAGATGATCAGCGACAGCACGCCGAGAATGTCGCCGCGCTCGGCGACCTCGCCGCCCGACGACGCCACCAGCGCCTCGCGGAACGCGTAGATCGGGCTCGTGCCGATATCGCCATAGACCACACCGAGCGCGCCCAGCATCAACACCTTGGTGCTGTGCTGCTCGATTTCTGGATGGCTCGATTGGTCGACGGGTTCTGCCTCACTACCAGTGTTGGCAAGGGCCATAAACGACACTCCGATAAACGCGCGGTGCTCTACGCTTGCTGCGATGCAATATCAAGTGCCGTCACGTTATGGCTTCCATGCCGGCAACGCGGGGCTTGCCTCTCTACCAACCGCAAGCTCCGAGAAACCGTCCCACCGTGCCGGCCATGCCATACTCCAATGCATCGGCTGTCAACCCGTGACCGATTGACACTTCGGCCAACGCCGGAATGCGCTTTGCCAGCGCCGGCAAATTGGCCACCGTCAGGTCGTGCCCGGCATTGACCTGCAGCCCCGCGGCAAATGCCGCATCCGCTGTTTTTCCCAATTTTTCCAGTTCCTTGGCTGCCTTGATGGAATCGGAATGGCAACTGCCGTATGGGCCCGTATAGAGCTCGATGCGGTCGGCGCCGGTGTCGCGCGCGGCATTCACGCCGCTCGGATCCGAATCGGCAAACAGCGACACGCGAAAGCCGCTTTTCTTCAGCCGCTTGACGATCGGAGTGAGGAACGCCGCGTCGGCGATGAAGTTCCAGCCATGGTCCGACGTTGCCTGGCTTGGATCGTCCGGCACCAGCGTCACCTGGTCGGGCTGGTGCTGTTCCACAAGCGCCAGGAATTCCTCCGTGGGATGGCCCTCGATGTTGAATTCCGCCTTCGGGAACTCGTCGTCGATCAGCGCCCTGATCTGAGGCAAATCGGCGCGCCGCGTGTGCCGCTCATCGGGCCGCGGATGCACGGTCAGCCCGTGCGCGCCGGCGGCGAGCGCAATGCGGCCGAGCCCGATCACGCTCGGCCAGGGCAGATCGCGGCGGTTGCGCAGCATGGCGATGGCGTTGAGGTTGACGGAAAGCTTGGCGGGCATGGCTTCGGGTCCCCGAGTGCATTGGCGGCGCATCTATACCGTCTTTGGTGGGAACAGACAGGGGGTTTCCGGTGTTCCAGACGGAAGGACGGCCGCAAGCGGAAGGAGGTGCCTGTGAATTTCCTCGAAACCGTGCCGGCGATACGCCGCATCGACACCGACCGCGACGACCTTCTCGCCATCGACGTCGTCGGCGATGTCACCGGCGCCGATGCAGAAAACCTGTTCGGCCTGCTGGAGGCCGCCTGCGCACTCCATTCGAAGATCGACGTGCTGGTGCGGCTCGTCGAACTCGGTGGTGTTGACTGGAGCAATGTCGCCGGCGAAACGCTCACACAGGGCACGACCTTGGCGCTGCGGCATGTCGGCCGCTGCGCCACGATCGGCGAGCCGGACTGGACTAGCGAGTTTCACGGCCTTCTTGCAAAACCCCTGCCCGTCGACCTCAAGTATTTCAAGGCCGAGGACGAGGCCGCCGCCTGGAAGTGGCTCGGCGCCGTACCGATCGCGCGACGTTGACGGGCCGCCTTACCTGACCACGGTCAGCCGCTCCGCAGCCCGCGTGATCGCCGTATAGAGCCAGCGCTGGCGTGTTTCCTTGAAGGCCCAGCTTTCGTCGAACAGCACGACGTCGTTCCATTGCGAACCCTGCGCCTTGTGCACGGTCAGCGCATAGCCATAGTCGAAATCGTCGAAGCGCTTCTTCTGCTGCCAGGGGATCTCGGCGTCGGGGTCCTCGAACGCCGCCTTGAGCAGCTTGATCTTGGCGACGCCGCGGTCCGGATCGTCCTCTTCCGGCGAGACCAGCAGGTTGATGCCGGGCTTCACCGTCTCGCGCGACGAGGTCATCACCTTCCACAGCGAGCCGTTGAGCAGGCCCTTGGCGGGGTCGTTGCGCAGGCAGACCAGCTTGTCGCCGGCCTGCGGGAAGTCGGCGTTGAAGCCCTTCAACTCGCGCAGCCGCTGGTTATAGCGCCTGCGCGTGCGGTTGGTGCCGACCAGCACCTGGTCCGCCTTCAGCACCAGTTCCTGGTTGACGTCTTCCTTGCCGATGACCTGCGCCGTGCCGTAGTCGCCGCGCATGAATTCGCGGCCTTCGCGCACGTCGAGCGCCAGCCGTATGATCGGATTGTCGCGCGCCTGGCGATGGATTTCGGTGAGCAGAACGTCCGGTTCGTGCTCTGTGAAGAAGCCGCCGCCGGATATCGGCGGCAGCTGCGCCGGATCGCCGAGCACCAGGATCGGCGTGCCGAAGCTCATCAGGTCGCGGCCGAGTTGCTCGTCGACCATCGAGCACTCGTCGATGACGACCAGCTTGGCGCGCGCGATCGGGCTTTGCCGGTTGAGCGAGAAGGTCGGCGAGATCGACGTCTTGCCGGTCACCTCGTCCGACACCGATTCCTCGCCCTTCGGCCTGTAGATCAGCGAATGGATGGTGCGGGCATTGACCGCGCCCTTGGAGCGCAGCACCTGCGCCGCCTTGCCGGTGAAGGCGGCGAACTGAACCTGGCCGTCGACATGCTCGGCGAAATAGCGCGCCAGGGTCGTCTTGCCGGTGCCGGCATAGCCGAACAGCCGGAAAATCTGCGGCCGGCCATCCTTCAGCCAGCGCGCGACCGCCTTCAAGGCCTCGTCCTGTTGGGGGGAGAATTCCATCAGCTGGAAAGACCGGATTCGCGAGCGAAAGACAAGGTCAGCGGCCATATCGACCACCGCCGGTGGTGAACTCGGCGTCTACTGCGGCTCAAACTATCAGGCGCCAACTAGAACGTAAAGGGAACAAATCTTATCGCGTCTCAGTTGGATTCGAACGGCGTGGAGGTCAGGCAAGAGCCATCGCCGCTGGCGGGTCGCGATCGTCGGGTGGAACGGGGACAGGAACGTATCCGGCATAGCTGACACTGACGCGCGCTTGCCCTTTCGAGCGCGACCGGAGCGTATCCTCCAGCTTGAACATGTTTGCGAGCGGCACTAGCGCATTGACGACCACCTCCATCCCCCGGATTTCTTGACTCTCGATCTTGCCGCGACGGCTCTTCAGGTCGCCGGCAATGTCGCTGACATAATCCTCCGGCGTCACCACCTCGACCTTCATGATCGGCTCAAGCAACCGCACGCCGAGTTTGGGCGCTGCTTCCCTGAAGCAGGGGCGACTTGCGATCTCGAAAGCAGAAGCCGAAGAGTCGGTTTCGTGACAGGCGCCATCCACTAACGTCGCCTTGACGCCGATCATCGGGAACCCTGCAAAGGGGCCCAAGGATAGGACGCTGCGCAGCCCCTTTTCGACTCCCGCAATATATTCGTCTGGCATCGCACCGTCGACGATCGTGGACACAAATACGAAGTTCGCGTTATATGCGTTCGGCTCGAACGCAATCTTGACGCGAGCGAACTGGCCCCTACCGGCGAAAATCCTCTTGTGGGTGTAGTCCTGTTCGCAGGCGTGGGTGATCGTTTCGCGATAGGCCACTTGCGGAGCACCGACATTCACGCCGATCTCAAATTCGTCGCGCAGGCGGTCGACCATGATGACCAGGTGATACTCGTCCCTGCCGGCGATGATCGTTTGGCCCGATTCCTCATCTGACGTAACTTGGAAGTCAGGATTCTCATCCGCCAGCTTCGACAAGGCGACAAGCAGCTTCTCCTGATTGGCTTTCGATTTCGGCTCGATCGCGATTTGAAGCAAAGGCCATGGCGCGGCAGACGATTCCACCTGGCCCCTACCGCCCGCGGTCGAGTTGGGGATCGTTCTCGAGCAGGATCGGCTTGCCGTGCGGCGTGGCGTGCGCGGCGCGCTCCCAGGCAGCGGCAAGCGTGTCGACCTCGACCCTGCCGGCGACGCCCTTGGCCGACAGCAAGCTCTCCAGCGCATCCAACCAGTGCTCGTAATAGTCATGGCCGTCGGCTGCTGCACCCGGCTTCTTCACTTCAGCGGACAATGCGTCGGCCCATTCGCGCCAGGAAAACAGGCCCTTGTCATGCAGCGCCACCGTCATGGCGAAGACTTCGGCCTGCCACGGCTCGGCGAAGACCGGCTCATCGAAGGCCGCCGGCAGGTCTTCACGCCGGCTCAAGATAGCTCTCCCAGGCATCGATCGACACGGTCAGCGTCGGGTCGGCGCCATCGCCCCAGATCTCCGTGCCGTCGAAGACGACCGTATAGACCCATTGCGGGTTCTCGCCTTGCCCGTGCGCGTTGCTGTCGGGAAAGACAAAACCCTCGCGCACCGCCTCGATGGTGCCTTGCCTGCCGCGCGCATAGCGCGGCAGCCGCGTGTGGCCGTTCGGATTGAAATTCTTCGTCCGCACCCGCTGGCCGGCCTTGAACAGCGCCGGCGTGGCGACCGGCCGGTTGCATGGGCCGCCCCTGGCCAGCGCAGCCGGCACGTTTTCCGCCTTCAGCACCCTCTTGGGAGTCGCGGCCGGATCGATCGCCCGGCCCTCGGCCAGATCGCGGTCACTGATGAAGCCATGTCGCTTGAGCAGCACTTCCAGCGCCTTGATCCAGATCTGGTAGTAGCTGGAAGCATAGTAGTCGGCCGGATGCAGAGATTCTCGCGCGTGCCGGCTCTCGTCGATGTTCCAGGCGCCCATGGCGCCGGCGGTGAGCGTCACGCCGAGGGCCCGCCCTTCCCAGGCGGCATGGAAATAAGGCTCGTCCGTTTCGGGCGCGACCGGTCCGAACCCCATCTGCCCGCCGAGATCCTGCGGCCCGTTCATGCCGGCTCCCCCGTCATGGCGGCGCCTTGGCCAGCGCGGTGCCGATCATCGCATCGCGGCTCACCAGCTCGGCCAGTTGCTCCTCGCTCCAGGCCTCGGTGCCCTTCGGCCGCATCGGCACCACCAGATAGCGCAGCTCCGCCGTCGAATCCCAGACGCGGATCTTCTTGTCCGCCGGCAGGGTCAGGCCGAATTCGGCCAGCACGCCGCGCGGATCGATCACCGCCCGCGAGCGATACGGCGGCGCCTTGTACCAGACCGGCGGCAGGCCGAGCACCGTCCATGGATAGCAGGAGCACAGCGTGCAGACGACGAGATTGTGCGTCTCTTCGCTGTTGAAGACGGCCTGCATGTGCTCGCCCTGCCGGCCGGTATAGCCCAGCGATTCGATCGCCGCCGTCGCATCGCGCCTCAGCCAGTCGGCATAGGCCGGATCGGTCCAGGCCTTGGCCACCACCTGGGCGCCGTTGCGCGGGCCGATCTTGGTCTCGTAGGTGTCGACGATGACGTCGATCGCGGCCGGATCGATCAGGCCTTTCTGGGTGAGGATAGTTTCCAGCGCGCGCACGCGCGCCGCGAACGGATCGAGTTCGTTGTCATGGTCATGATCGTGGGACATGAGCTCAGACTAGAACCGCCGACACGTGGCCGCAAGCATGACGGCTTGGGCCAGCAAGCGGCGGTCGAGCTATTCGGCCGCCGCTTTCTGGAGCTGGATGACCCGGCCTTCTTCCGGATCGAACAGCGACGGTTGCTCCGCACTTTCGACAGCATGCAGCGCCGACCGGCTCTTCTTAAAGGAGAAGCCGAGCAGCCAACCGGAGAAATTCTCGAAATAGACGTAGATCACCGGCGTGACGAAGAGCGTCAATGCCTGCGAGGCGAGCAGGCCGCCGACCACCGCGACGCCGAGCGGCTGGCGCAGTTCGGCGCTGGCGCCGGTGCCGAGCGCGATCGGGAACGTGCCCATCAGCGCGGCAAGCGTCGTCATCATGATCGGCCGGAAACGCATCAGGCAGGCCTTGTGGATGGACTCCACCGCCGACATGCCCTCGCGCCTGAGCTCCAGCGCCACATCGACCATCATGATGCCGTTCTTCTTGACGATGCCGATCAGCATCAGGATGCCGATCACCGCGATCACCGAAATATCCATGCCGGCAAACCGCAGCGCCACCACCGCCCCGAGCACCGCCGACGGCAGGCCGGTGAGGATGGTGAGCGGATGGATGAAGCTTTCGTAGAGCATGCCGAGCACGATGTAGATGGTCAGGATAGCGCCGCCGATCAGCAGCCCCTGGTTGGCGAGCGAATCCTGGAAGATCTTGGCGGTGCCGGCAAAGCTGGTGCCGATCGTTGTCGGCATGCCGACCTGCTCCTTGAGTTGGTCGATGCGGGTCACGCTGTCGCCCAGCGCCACGCCCGGCGGCAGATTGTAGGAAATCGTCACCGCCGGAAGCTGGCCGAGCTGGTTGACGGTGAGCGCGCCGGCCGTGCGGTCGACATGGGCGAAGGCGCCAAGCGGCACCAGGCTGCCGCTCGCCGTCCGCACCTGGATGGCCAGCATGCGCTCGGGCGACCATTCGATCTTCGGGTCGAGCTCGGTGATCACGGCATAGCTGTCGGCCGAGCCGAAGATCGTCGAGACCTGATCGGTGCCGAAGCCGCCATAGAGTGCCGAGCGCAACGTATCGGTATCGATGCCGAGCTGGGCGGCCTTGTCGCGGTCCACCACCAACGACGCCTGTAGGGCATTGTTCTGCAGGTCGCTGGTGACATCGGCGAAGAAATTGTGGTCCGCCGCCATCGCGTCATTCAGCTTCTGTGCCCAGATATCGGTCTGGCCGGTATCGAGGCCTTGAACCACGAGCTGGTAGGCGCTGGCCGACGACCGCGAACCCAGCCTCAGGTTCTGCACCGGCTGCATATAGGTCTCGATGCCGGCCACCCCTGCCAGTTGCTTGCGCAGATCCGAGAGCACCTTTTCGATGTCCGGGCGCTTGTCCTTGTCCTTGAGCTGCACGAACAACTGGCCCTGGTTGAGCGCATTGTTGCCGCTGCCCGCCGACCACGCCACATGATCGACATAGGGCGAGTGGGAGAAAACGCTGGCCACCTGGCCCTGGAGCTTCGCCATGGCGTCGAACGAGATGTCCTGGCGTGCGACCGTCGTCACCGATATCTGGCCGATGTCCTCCTGCGGGAAGAAGCCCTTCGGCGAGACCTCGATCAGCCAGACCGACGCCGCAGCGGTGCCGATGAAGACGAGGAACACCAAAAAGGTGTGGCGCAAGCAGAAGCTCAGCAGCCAGTCGTAGCAGCGTGTGACGAAGTCATGCCTGTGGCCGCCTCCATGGGCTTCCCTCTCCGCCTTCGAGACCGAAAGCAGGCGCGAGCAGAGCATCGGCGTCAGCGTCAGCGAGACGAACATCGACGCCAGGATGGCGACGGTCACCACGACCGCGAACTCGTTGAAGATGCGGCCGATGACGCCGCCCATCAACAGCACGGGAATGAACACCGCCACCAGCGAGATGGAGATCGAGATGATGGTGAAGCCGATTTCGCGCGCGCCCTTCAGCGACGCGTCGAAGGCCGAGAGCCCGTCTTCCTCCATGTGCCGGAAGATGTTTTCGAGCATGACGATGGCGTCGTCGACGACCAGGCCGACGGCGAGCGTCAGTCCCATCAGCGAGATGTTGTCGATGGAAAAGCCGAACAGGAACATCGCGCCGAGCGTGGCGATCAGCGAGATCGGCACGGCGACGGCCGGGATGATCGTCGCGGTGACGCGGCGCAGGAAGACGAAGATCACCATCACCACCAGCGCGATGGTCAAAAGCAGCGTGAATTGGACGTCGTCGACGGCCTGGCGGATCGAGGTCGAGCGGTCGTTGAGCAGCTTGATCGAGGCGGCGCCCGGCATCTGGTCCTGGAAGGACGGCAGCATCGCCTTGACCCTGTCGACGACGTCGACCGTGTTGGCGTCCGGCTGGCGCTGCACGGCCATGATGATCGCGCGGGTGCCGTCATACCAGCTCGCTGTCGTCGTGGTCTGAACCGAATCGACGACGCGGGTCACATCGCCCAGCCGTACCGGGTGACCGTCTTTGGTGGCGATGATGAGATTCGCGAAACCCGCCGCGTTGTTAAGCTGAGTATTGGCGGTGATGGTCAATTGCTGCTTGTCGTTCTGCAGCACGCCGAGCGGCGTGTTGCTGTTGGCCGACGCCACCGCCGTCTGCAGCTGGTCGATCGAGATGCCGCGCGCGGCGAGCGCCGTCGGGTCGATCTGGATGCGCACGGCGTATTTCTGCTGGCCGTAGATCGAAACCTGCGCCACGCCGTCGATGGTCGACAGCGAGGGCGAGATGACGTTCTCGGCGAAGGCATCGAGATCGGTCAGCGGGACCGTGTCGCTGACCAGCGACATCAACAGGATCGGCGCGTCGGCCGGATTGACCTTGCGATAGCTCGGCGGCGCCGTCATCTCGGGCGGCAGCGACCTTTGCGTGCGCGCGATCGCCGCCTGCACGTCCGCCGCCGCTGCGTCGATGTCGCGGTTGAGCACGAACTGGATGGCGATCGAGGTCTGGCCGAGCGAATTAGTGGTCGAGATGGAATCGATGCCGGCGATCGTGGCGAACTGCTTGATCAGCGGCGTCGCGACGGAGGTCGCCATGGTCTCCGGCGAGGCGCCGGCCAGTTGGGCGGAGACGTTGACCACCGGAAACTCGGCGCTGGGCAGCGCCGCGACCGGCAGGAACTTGTAGGCGAACAGTCCGCCCAGCACGAGGGCGAACGACATCAGAAGGGTGGCGACGGGCCTGCGAATGCAGAATTCGGAGATCATTGGCTGGCCTCGCCCGCCTTGCCGGCTTGCGCCACCTTGGGTGCGCGCTGGGCGCCGCCATTGGTCGCCGCCTTGCCCTCATGCACGGCCGCGCCGTCCTTCAACCTGGTCTGGCCCTCGACGACCACCTTCTCGCCACCCTTGAGGCCCTGGCTGATGGCGCTGTTGTCGCCCTCGGTCAGCGCCACCTGGACGGGGCGCATCTCCACCGTATTGTCCGGCTTGACGACGTAGACGAACGGCCCCTTCTGGCTGGGCTGCACCGCGACCGTCGGGACCGAGGTCATTTGCGG
>NZ_RZSG01000168.1:0-9642 GCF_003997725.1 Mesorhizobium sp. M4A.F.Ca.ET.050.02.1.1 | reverse complement strand
CTACGGGCCGCAGGATCGTCCCGAAGGGCTGGAGATGATGGTCATCCAGTTTGGCGGAGCCAGCGGATCCGGCTTTTTGAGTACCCCTCGCCGGGAAGCTGCAAACGAAGCGCTGAAGGCGAAGGGCGAATTCAAGAACGGCGTTTTCACCTGGCTCGATGAAAAGGGCCAAAAGCATAACATGGACGGTTCCGCCGCGTGCTTCGAGGAAGCGACCGGCAAGAAACTGGTGTTCGCTCCACCTCGCTATGACGATATCGTCCTAATGGACACCGAGTCCTATTCCTGGATCGAAACCAGTACTCCAGGCGTCTTCACAAAGCTCCTGGGAACCTTCACCGAGCGAGGAACTCGTATCAGTTTCATCAAGGTCGATGCCGGAGCAATCTTCAACACGGGCTCCCGAGCTTCGATCGAGGTGCTCTTCATGAGCAAGGGCAGGATCACGGTCAACGGCAAGACCTATGGGGAGAAGACGGCGATCGAGTTGCTCCCGTCGGACGGCCCCGTCGACATCGAAGCGAAAGACGAATCATTGTTCTTCTCGGTTACCTTGCCGAAGTTCTGACCAGCGCGATCCACAGAGCTGGATGGAAACGGGAAACGTTCCATCCAGCCGGGACCGGGTCTAGTCAATTGGCTTTTCGTGGCAAAGCTCGAGCCCAATCTGCTCCACACAGGAAACGAGGTCCCGGCGCGGCTGATCCATCTCGTATCCTTCGCGGAAGAATACCGCGATGTCACGCTTTAGCGCCGGATCTTCGAACGGGAGCGGGAATAGCCGCTGCTCGGCGACTTCCATTCGCACCGCATGAGCAGGAAGCAGCGCAAGATGATCCGTTTCGGCCACAAGTGACTTCAGCAACGATACCGATCCGCAAACCGTCACCTGCAACGGGAGTTCGACCTTCATTGTCCGCACGATGTGGTCCAGCACGGTATGTGTGCGCCGCGATGTCGGACTAATCCAGGGGTACTGGACAAGCTGCTCCCAAGTGAGGTTGGTGACGCTGCGCAGCGGATGGTTGGGGCTGGCGATGACGCATAGGGTGTCGCGGAACAAGACGCGCTGGCGGAGCCCGTCGAGCATGTCAAAGACCTCGGTCAGGCCAATCACGAAATCGAAATCGCGGCGCAGCAATCCGGTCAGCAAGTCGATCTGAGCGTTCTCGACGACCTGCAGGCGAGCGTCTTGGTATGTTTCACGCCATCGGCTGAGAGCCAGTGGGATGATCCTGCTGGCGAGGCTCGGCAAACTTCCGATGCGGATCGGCTCTGCCTGGCCGTCGCGCACGTTCAGGAGATCGCGTTCCGCTAGTTGGATCTCTTCGCGGATCAGCCTTGCATAACAGTACAGGATGTCTCCCTGTTTTGTAGTCACGACGCCGTTTGGCCCACGGTCGAGGAGCCGCATTCCTACGGACGCCTCCAGCCGATCCATGGAGGTCGACAACGCGGGCTGTGAGATCCCAAGCTGTTTGGCCGCGCGGTTAAGACTGCCGCGTTCGATGACGGTAGCGAGATAGAGCAGCTTCTTGGGGTCGATCTCCATTGATACAGCCTACCTCCCCTTTCCTCGCAAGGGATACCTCCGCTACCCGAAAGTCAGATCCGCACACGGCGTTCGGCGATCGTCTTGGCGACAGTATAGCTCTGGTACATTTCAGGACCACCCTCGCGGCCAATTCCGCTTTCCCGATAGCCGCCAAACGGCGCATCCGCCCCCGGGCTCGTGAAGACGTTGACCGCCACGGAGCCCACCCGAAGCTCTCGCGAAAGATAATCGGTGCGCTCGACGGAGTTTGAGAAGACGAACGCTGCCAAGCCCATGCTGAGGCTGTTGCTGATCTCGAGGGCCTCGTCCATCGAGCCGACCGACGCACAAGGGGCGATCGGACCAAACGGCTCCTCGTTCATGATGTTCGCACTGAACGGCACGTCTGCCAGCACGGTAGGCTCATAAAACCATCCTCTGTTCCCGACCCTGCTACCGCCAGTGGCGATCCGGGCTCCTCGCGCCACCGCGTCATGAACGAAATCCGCCATTGCCGCCAGGCGACGATTGCTGGCGAGCGGCCCCATCTGCACGCCGTCGGCAAACCCGTCGCCGACCTTCAGAGCGCCGGCCTTTGCCGCAAGGCTGTCGACGAAGTTTTCATAGACCGACTTGTGGACGAGAAATCGGGACGGCGCAGAGCAAAACTGCCCTGACATCCTGAACTTCCAGTTCGTGGCAAGCCGCGCGACTTCGTCGGGATCAACGTCCTCATCGACCAAAACAGGGGCATGGCCGCCCAACTCCATCAGAACTGGCTTCATCGTCTCCGCGGCAAGGCGCGTGAGGTGCTTGCCGACTCCGATCGATCCCGTCAGCGTCACCAGGCGCGTGATTGGTGACAGGACCAGAGTGCGGGACACTTCGTCAGGATCTCCGAAGACGACGTTGAGCACGCCGGCGGGCAAGCCCGCATCGAGGAAGCACTGCGCAAAAAGACACGCGGTCGCAGGAGTTTCTTCTGCCGGTTTGAGGATGATGGAGCATCCTGCCGCCAGCGATGCGCTGATCTTGCGCGACGGTGCACTCATCGGCACGTTCCACGGCGTAAAGGCCGCGACCGGGCCGATCGGCTCGCGAACGACGAATTGTTGGATTGGCGGATCAGTCGGAACTATCCGGCCATAGAGGCGCCCGATCTCCTCCGCGTCCCAATCAAGAAAAGTGGCAGATCTTTCGATCTCTGCCAGAGATTCGCTCAATGTCTTGCCTTGCTCGAGGGTGAAGATCGGCGCGATCTCGGCCGCACGCTTCCGCACAAGCGCGGCGGCACGGCGCATGATCGCGGCGCGTTCCGAAGGAGGTGTCTTTCGCCAGATTTCGAAGCCGCGTGCAGATGAATTGAGGGCGTTTTGAAGGTCTTGTGCTGTGGCCTTGGGCACCGGTCCGAGGATGGACTCATCGCTCGGATTCTCAACCTCGCAAACTGGGGGGCGATCGTAGATCCACTCTCCGTCGATCAGGAGGCCGATGCGCGGATAGATTTGTTTTGCCTTGTCGTTCACGTTTCACGTGCCCTTTTTAGCTGGCTGATTGTCGGTTCTTTCGCTGGCCGCCCGGCAGAGCCGGCCCTCCCTGTGTCCCAGCAAAATTCGCGGGATCGCGGCGTCGAGGAGAAGCGGCCGCTCGATTTGCGCCCCGCCTGGTCACTGTCCGCCGCCGTTCAAGAAGGACAGCACCGCATCCTCGGCGATCGCGGCACCCCTTGCGCGCTGGCCCCAGGTTTGCGCACCGATATGCGGCGTCAGAACGACATTCGGCAAGGCAGCCAGGCGTTCTGGAACTTCCGGTTCATCCTCGACCACGTCCAGCGCTGCCCCGGCAATCTTCTGGTTCTCCAGCGCCTCAATCAGCGCGTCAGTGTCGACCAGGCTTCCGCGTGCAACATTGACAAGCCGACCTTTCGGTCCGAGGGCTGCGAGTTGATCGGCCCCTATTACATGTCTGAGGTCCGGCTCCCCTGGAACAGCGAGAACCAGTACATCAGACGCGGCTGCCAGTGCGGACCATCCGGCGTAGAGCGAAGCACCCAGGCCAGTGTTGGACTGACGATCAAGACCCGCAATATTCATGCGCGAAGCCGTCGCCCGCGTCGCGATGGCCTGGCCAATCCGCCCGCTCAGACCAGCGATTCCCATTGTCATGCCGACGAGGCTGTCACCGAGCGCGAAACGACCTTTTCGCCATTCTCCGCTACGGGCAAACTCATCCGCCTCGACAAGATTGCGACACAGCGCGTGCGTGAGCGCCATCGCCAGGTCGGCCACATCGTCAGTCAGCGCCTCGCCGACACACCGCACCCGCACGTTTCGTTTCGACAAGGCCGCCATGTCGATGCGTTCCTGTCCCACCCCCTGCGACACAACGAAAGCAAGATTGGGTAAGGCTTCGGCGATCTCAAGACTGCATCCGCGCGTCGCGCTGGTCATTAGAACACGCACCTCGGCGCGGTCGGGTTGTGGCAAGGTCGGAATTTCCTCGGGACCGGCCACGACGCGCATCAGACCCAAACCCTCCAGCCGCGGGTAGGACATGCCTGCTAGCGCAGGAAAAGCGATGACTGGGTGCATTCGTCCGGTGCCGGCCGCTGTTGTTTGGATTAGAACCGCACGCTATCGATCCGCCATTTCAACGGCAACGGACGTCGGAGACCGGCCGGAAGCAGTCATAGCTTTTTGTTATAGTGGCAGGTTTATGTGGTCTCGTCGGAGAGCTTCATCGTGCTTCCGCGCTTGCCGTTGCCAGGCTTTGGAACGTCGACGTCGACCTTGAAGATCGCACTCTTACGCTTTCCAGCCGCCATGTCCTCGTCCGTACCGATGAAGGCAGTCAGATAGAGCGTACGGCCTTCTGCGCCTCCCAAAGTGCATGAGATGGCAGAGCCTGGGAACTGCAGACGGTTCGTGATTTCTCCGCCGTCGAGTACGCGCACGAACTCGCCCGTGTTGTAGATCCCAACCCAGACTGCACCGTCGGCATCCGCACAGAGACCGTCGGGCTGTCGCTGCCCGAGATCGGCGAAAATCCGACGATTGCTGAGTTCTCCTGTCGCATCAATATCGAACGCCGTGAGGCGGGCCTCCCAAGTCTCTGCGACGACCAGCGTTCGCCCTTCGTTGATGACGACCGACCCGTTGGGGAAATCGACGTTGTCAGCGACAGTTGTGATGGTCCCGTTTGTATCTACGCGATGAAGCGAGGTGGTTCTACGGGGCTCGCCTGCTACGAAATCGTAGCCGAAATTGCCGACGTAGATGCGGTCATCCGGATCGATCGCGAAGTCGTTGAGCCATCCGGCTGCATGGTTCGAAAGGTCTGCATATTCACTCAGCCGGTCGCCATCGAGGCGAAGGAGCCTGCAATCTTTGGCCGAGACAATGATCAAGGTCCCGTCCGACAGAAATCCTAGGCCGGAAGGGCGGTTCGCCACATCGACAACCCTCAGGCACTGTCCTTCGGCCGATAGTGCGTAAACCTTGTGATCGAAGACATCCGACACCCAGAGCAGTCCCTGGTGCCACTTCGGCGCCTCGAGGAACATAAATTCGTCAGCGAAGAGCTTTGGTTCAGGTTCGATCATCGCATTCCACCGGTATCCGGCAACACTCCTTGCTCACCAGCCTCCGTCGCAATGAACATCTTGGCCGGTAATGAGGTCGGCCTGGGGAGACGAGAGGAAGATGGCCAGATTTGCGATGTCGATCGGCTCGATCCTGCGCTTCAGGCTTTGACGTTCAAGGATCCATTGATGGTATTTCTCACGCCTTTCCCCGAAATGCCGCCACTCCGCTTCAGACACGACGGCGCCCGGTGAGATACCGTTGACGTTGATGCCGTAGTGTCCAAGTTCGCGTGCCATTGACTTGATGAGCCCATACATGGCGCCCTTGGAGGCCACATAAGGGACAAACCCCTCCCAGTGTCCAGTGAGCGTCAGCGATGTAAGATTGACGATCTTGCCATGGTTCTTCCGCTTCATATGTACGCTGCAAGCGCGCGAAACGACGAAGGCCGCCGAGGAGTTGATCCGGACCTCCTGCTCGTATTCTTCGATCGAGAACTGCTCATGCGGCTTGTTGACCACGAACGCTGCATTGTTGACCAGAACGTCGATCCCACCAACTTGGTCCGCCAGCCCGGTCACGGCTTTCTCGGTTCCCGCGAGGTCGTTGAGATCGCATCCAAAGTAGCTCACGCCTTCGCCCAGCCTGGCAAGTGTCGCATCGACGTCCGACATTTCCGGGCGATCCGAAGCGATTACTCTCGCCTCTTCCTCGCAATAGCGTTTAACCAAGGCCTGTCCGATCGTGCCTAGGGCGCCAGTGATCAGAACTGTCTTGCCGGTGAGAATTCCCATGTTGCCTCCAGATGGCTGGCGTAGCGGCCCTTTGCTGCACCGACGACGTCATGCAAAAAGTCTTTTAGAGATGCGCGGCATCAAGCGCCGCGCAAATCATGTCCACACTCCTCAAGTGGCGTGCGACCTCACCACTCAGCCGGGCACTGATCCAGCGTCTCTTTGGTGATGATGGGCAGATCGACCGAAACCAACTGGGCCTTGGGAGCACTGGGATTGGTAGCGGCTTCATGAAGGGCTTTGAACATCAGTTGGCCAAGCATCTTTGGTTTCACGCAAACTGAGCCGTCCAACTCGCCTGCCGCGATCGCCGCATTCCCAAGCTTCGACCCGCCTGACGTGGCGATGAGCTTTGCCTTGGACTGCGCGGCGTCGAGCGCACGGGCGCAACCGATAGCCATGTCGTCGGCCTGGCTGAAAATCAGATCGATATCCGGCGTTGCTGTCAGAAAATTCTGGCAAACGGCCTCGCCCTTCTCCGGGGTCCAGTCGGTTGGCTGAGAGCCGACGATCTCGTATTTGAGGCCCGCCGTCTCGAGCGCCTTCTTGAAGCCCGCGCTTCGCTGTGTGACCGCCGAGTAACCGGGGGCACCCTCGACGATCGCGATCTTGACCGCGCGATCTTTCGGCAGCAGCGTCAACGCGAGTTTGGCCGCCTGTTCTCCGGCCACGAAATCGTCGGGCGTGATGAGAGCATTCAGCTTGGGATAGACGTCTTTGAGGGACCGCTTGTTCGGATCGCCTACCTGCACGGCGATCGCTGCGGACGGAATGCTCTTTTCGGAGATCTTGTCGACAAAGGATTCGGCAACCACAGAATCCAGCGGCAGGAAGCCGATGCCGTCGACGCCCTGGGCCAGGAGGTCGTCTATGGCATTGCCCTGTTTTTCGACATCACCCTGCGGGTCCAAAACGACTGCCTTGGCGCCGGCCTTTGCAGCCGCCTCTTTGAACCCGTCAGCTGTTGCAACGTTGTAGGGATACTTCAGGCTGCCGGCGACATAGCCGAACGTCAAATCCTTGGCGAGTGCCGAGGTGCTAAGAACCGCCAAGGCAGCAGAAAGCGCCAGCAGCTTCGACTTAATTCTGGTTTTCATGATCGCTCCTCCCATCCCAATCTGCACATCACGGCGATAACCGATGTGGTGATCAGGTCAGCAAGAGTTTCCATCTCCAGCTCAATTTTGAAACAACAAAACAATCCTAGCCGGCGTCGCATATAATGTTGGATTATATCTCTTTCATTCGAAGTCGACCTGTGAGTGATCGATCGCGCAGAACGTGCCATGGAGAGGCAGCCTTCGACTGAGACGGCTGTCCTTCCATTCAGCAAAATGAAGGAATCAACATGTCCGGCGCTCCTGATCTTGTCCATGTTCTGGCTGATCACGCGGCCAGGCTCAGGTATGAAGACCTTCCCCTGGATGCACGGGAATCGGCCAAAAAGACCCTGCTAGACACCATCGGGGTCATCTTGGCGGCGAGCGGCCTCGAGCCGGCCGTGCGCGGTGTGATCGACATCATTCGAGAAAGTGCCGGAACTCCCCAATCAACAGTGCTTGGCTTTTCAGGCAAGGCGCCCGCTCTCTCTGCAGCGCTGGCCAACGGCGCATTGGCGCATTGCCTTGACTACGACGACCAAACGCCGTGGGGACAGCATGCCGGGAGTTCGATCGTTCCAGCCGTCTTTGCAGTCGCAGAGCGGCAGGGCGGCGTGTCGGGAAAAGAATTGATCGCCGCGGTCGCGGCGGGGCAGGACATCTTCGCTCGCCTGCGCCGCAACGTAGGTTGGAAAAAGGATTGGAACCTCTCGACCGTGTTGGGAGTGTTTGCCGCAACGGCCGCCGCGGCAAGGGTGATGTCACTGTCTCCAGAGCAGACCGCCGACGCTCTTGGTATCGCTACGATGCAATCGAGCGGCATCATGGAGATGGTCGCCGGCCGCGGCAGCGATCTGCGAGGTCTTTACGCGGGATTCTCAGCCAAGGGCGCGGTGCTCGCAGCAATGATGGCCGAACGGGGTATTGCCGGCATCGACAGGACGTTCGAGGGTGAATACGGTTTCATGAGGACGTATTTCGACGGCCGGTATGACCGCGAGGCGATCGTTCGGAATCTCGGCTCCGAGTTCCTTGGCAGCGGAACGCTTTACAAGCGCTGGCCGTGTGTCGGAACAGCGCACAGCCATATGAAAGCCGCGATCGACATCGTGACGGAAAACGATCTGAAACCCGAAGAGATCGCCGAAATCCGACTGCACGTGGGGGACTATCACGACCTGATGTGTCAACCGCTGGAAGAGCGCCGCGCACCGGCGACCTTGGCGGATGCGAAGTTCAGCCTGCCGTTCCTGGTCTCTGTTGCGATCGTCCGCCGCGGCATGAGCGTCAAGGATTTTTCCACCACTGGCCTGTCCGATCCTGAAGTGCTGGACGTCGGACGCAAGATACGCCTCCTCAGCGATCCGGCGCTGGACTGGAAACTGGACCTCCCGCTGGGCCGCGTCGAGATCGTCGGGCAGGATGAACGTTCGTGGATACGAGAGGGAACGTCGGTCCCCGGCAATTCCGACAATCCGCTGTCGTGGGATGACATTTGCGCAAAGTTTCGGGAATGCGCCTCGGTCAGCATAGCCCCCCTCGCCGCAGCCAACGTTCTACGCTCGCAATCCCTGGCACGCTCACTTGAGGACTTGCCCGACGCAACTGAGTTGATCCGCGCCGCGGCCTGAATCGCCTGAATGAGAAGATCAGATGCCGGCGGTTTGGCCACCGTCGACGACCATCGCATGGCCAGTTACGAACCCGCCCGCATCTGAGCAGAGCCATAGCACGGTGCCCGCGATCTCCTCGGGGCGCCCCATGCGGCCGACCGGCTCCTGCTTGATAATCCGAGCTCTGCCTTCCTCGGTGTTGCCAGTGTAGCGGGCAATCATCGGAGTATCGATAATGCCCGGACAAATCGCATTCACACGGATGTCCCTGTCCGCATACTCGAGCGCAGCAGCCTTGCTCATCGCAGTAACACCGAATTTTGAGGCGCAGTAAGCTGACTGTTGCCGGATGGCGAGCACGCCGGCGCCGGACGAGGTATTGACGATGGCGCCGCCGCCGTTCCTGAGCATGATCTCGATCTCGTATTTCATGCAGAGGAAGACACTCTTGAGGTTCACGTTGATCACGCGATCCCATAGATCTTCCGAAATATCCGCGATCATTGCGCCCGGTTGTTCGATTCCAGCATTGTTGAAGGCCGCGTCCAAGCGCCCGAAGGTCTCGATCGTGAGATCGAGAGCGGATTTGACATCAGAAGCCTTGGTCACGTCGCATCTTCTCGGGAGGACCCTGCCCCCAAACCCCTCGATCTCAACGGCCGTGCCTTGGAGGCCCTCCTGGTTGATATCGACTGCAGTCACTGCCGCTCCAGCCCGGGCGAAAGCCACCGCCGCGGCCCGACCAATACCGCTGCCTGCCCCTGTAACGAAGGCTACTTTGCCGACAAAATCGACCGACGGAATGTTGGTCATTTTTGATGTTCCATTCTTCGCGTTTCGAAATCGCTCTAGCGGGGGCCGCGAGCAGCTCTAGCCGCCAGTCTTGGACTTGGTCTTGTTGCCGCCGACCGTGTAGATAGCGGCCGCAGCAACGACCACCATGCCTTCGATCAGGCCCTGCCAATTCGCTCCGAGATTCAGAATGTTGAATCCGTTCGTGAGAGAATAGAGCAGGAG
>NZ_RZSG01000167.1:0-9687 GCF_003997725.1 Mesorhizobium sp. M4A.F.Ca.ET.050.02.1.1 | reverse complement strand
TTGACGAAGATATCGCCATTGGCGGCGAGCTTCTCGGTGAAGGCCGGATCGTTCTTCTCCTCAGCCTTGTAGAAGCGGGTGTTTTCCAAAAGCAGCACATCGCCCTTGTCCATGGCGGCGACGGCGCTGCCTGCTGTGTCGCCGATGCAGTCGGCGGCGAAGCCGACGGGCCGGCCGAGCACGTCCGCCGTGGCATTTGCGATCGGCTCGAGCGAGAATTCGGGCGTGGGGCCGTCCTTGGGCCGGCCGAAATGGGCGAGCAGGATGACCTTGGCGCCCTTGCTGGACAATTCGGAGATGGTCGGCGCGATGCGCTCGATGCGGGTGACGTCTGTGACCTTGCCGTCAGCGACGGGAACGTTGAGGTCGACGCGCACCAGCACGCGCTTACCGGAGATGTTGCCGATGTCGTCCAGTGTCTTGAAGCCGGCCATGCTGGGTCCCTTTCTGCGAAAATCGCCGGGACCTTACCCACCACCGGCGACTATGCAAGGCCCGCGTTAAAGCGCGCGCGCAAAAATGATGTAGGCGCGTAAGATCAGCTTTCGCTCGCTGCCTTTTGCCCGACCGGTTCGGGTGTCGGGGGCTGTTCCGCCGGCGTCTCGGCGCCAGGCGCCCGCGCCGGCCTGCGCCGGCCGCGGATGAAGGCGGCGATGCGGTCGACGATCTCGCCGGCGCTGAGGAACACCGGCACGCGCGCCACCGGCGCGGTCGGCTCGAACGACAGGCCGATGCCGGTGATCCGGCCCTTGTCGTCAACGTCGCGCACGATGAGCTCGATCGGCCCGATCAGCACCCGGTCGGCATATTCGGGATGGCCGCCGAGCCGCTCCGTGACCAGGGCGCCGACCGTCAGCTTGCGTTCTGCCTCGGTCAAGCCCGGCGCGTAGGCAGCCTCCAACTCCTCGGCCGAGCGCGTCGGATCTAGCGCAAAGGCGCCGAAGAAGTCCGCGTCCTCCGGATCGACCACGGCGCGGCTGGCGAACAGCTTGTCGAGCAGGCGCGGATAACGGTCCGGCACGAAGATGTATACTTGGTCGCCGGCGGCGAGCCGGCCCATGTCCTGGAAGCGCATCGAGCGGCCGTCGCGCAGCACCAGCGAGGGCCGCGCCCAACGCGGGATGCGCTCGCCACGCGCCACCGGGCTGCCCGGCGCCACGCGATAGGCGAGCAGCTCGTGATGGGCAGAGCCCGGCAGTTCGAGCTCGACCTTGTCCAGGGGCCCGAGCCTCGCCGGCACGATGAGGCCGAGGCGGCGCGCCAGCGGGCCGACGGTCCAGCCCTGCACGACCAGCGACACCAGCACAATGATGAAGGCGACGTTGAAGATGAGGCGGCCGTTTTCCAGGCCGCCGAGCAGCGGCGTGATGGCGAGCAGGATGGAGACCGCGCCGCGCAGGCCGACCCATGAGACGAAAGCGACCTCGGGCCGTGGCAGGCGGAACGTGACCAGGCAGAGCCAGACGGCGATCGGCCGCGCGACGAAGATCAGGAACAGGCCGAGCAAGGTCGCCGGCACCAGGATCGCCGGAAATTGCGAGGGCGTGGCAAACAGGCCAAGGATCAGGAACATGATGATCTGTGCCAGCCACGACATGCCGTCCTGGAAGCGCCTAAGGATGGTGACGGCGCGGATGTCTGAATTGCCCGATACCAGCCCGGCGAGATAGACCGCCAGGAAGCCCGAGCCGCCAATGGCGCCGGCGGCCGCGAACACCATCAGCGACAGCGTCAGCACGAAGATCGGCAACAGGCCGTGGTCGAGGTTCAGCCGCTCGACCAGGCGCACGATGGCAAGGCCGCCGAGAACGCCGATGACGGCGCCAAGCCCCATGCTGATGAGGAAGCCGAGCACGAGGCTGGTGGCAAGCACATTGGCTTCGGGATTGGCGTGGGCGGCGATGATCTCGACCAGAGTGATGGTCAAGAAGATGGCGATCGGGTCATTGGTGCCGGATTCCACCTCGAGCGTCGCGCGCACGCGCTCGCGCAGATTGATCTCGCCGGCTCGCAGCAGGAAGAAGACGGCCGCTGCATCGGTCGAGGCGACGGCGGCGCCGAGCAGGAAGGATTCCAGCCAGGTGAGGTCGAGCATGTAATAGGCAGCGGCCCCGAACAGGCCGGTGGTCAGGATGACGCCGACGGTCGCCAGCGACAGTGCCGGTCCGGCCGCCTGGCGCAAGGCATTGAGCGGCGTGCCGAACCCGGAATCGAAGAGGATGACGGCCAGCGCCAGTGAGCCGGCAAAGTAAGCCAGGCGGGCATTGTCGAACTCGATGCCGAGACCATCGGTTCCGGTGGCCAGACCGATGCAGAGGAACAGCAGCAGAAGGGGAGCGCCGAAGCGAAAGGCGATCAGGCTCGAAAACGCGGCGGCAACGACAAGGGCGGTGCCGACCAGCGTTACAAGATAGATCGCATGCTCCATCCGGAATTGCCCCTCAAATCCGCCTCCCTCCCCGCTTTACGGCAGAGTGGGGCGAAGACATGACCAGCGCAAGGCGGCAGCGTGATTTTTTGCTCCTATGGGGCTGATTTCCGGGGGTTTTGCCGCTCGGGGCGCCAGCCGGCCTGCAAACGAAAAACGCCCGGCCGAAGCCGGGCGTCTGATCTGGAAAGATTGCGGCCTGCGTCGATCAGGCGATGGTCTTGCCGAAGGCGACGGCGGTGTCGCCCATGCGGTTGGAGAAGCCCCATTCATTGTCGTACCAGGACAGCACCGACACAAAGTTGCCGTCCATCACCTTGGTCTGGTCAAGCGCCACGATCGAGGAATGCGGATCGTGGTTGAAGTCGATCGAGACATTCGGGTGATGGGTGACCGACAGAACACCCTTCAGCTTGCCCTTGGATGCGGCGATCACCGCTTCGTTGATTTCCTGCGCGGTGGTCGAGCGCTTGGCGATGAACTTGAAGTCGACGACCGAGACGTTCGGGGTCGGCACGCGGATCGAGATGCCGTCGAGCTTGCCCTTGAGGTCGGGCAGCACAAGGCCGATCGCCTTGGCCGCACCGGTCGAGGTCGGAATCTGCGACAGCGCAGCCGCGCGGGCGCGGTAGAGATCCTTGTGCATGGTGTCCAGCGTCGGCTGGTCGCCGGTGTAAGAGTGGATCGTCGTCATCATGCCCTTCTCGATGCCGACCGTCTCGTGCAGCACGGCGGCCAGCGGCGCCAGGCAGTTGGTGGTGCAGGACGCATTCGAAATGACGATATGGTCCTTGGTCAGCTTGTCGTGGTTGATGCCGTAGACGACGGTGAGATCGGCGCCTTCGGCCGGCGCCGAGACGATGACGCGCTTGGCGCCGGCGGTGAGATGCGCGGCGGCCTTGTCGCGGGCGGTGAAGATGCCGGTGCACTCGAGCGCGATGTCGATGCCGAGTTCCTTCCAAGGCAGCTGGGTCGGGTCCTTGATGGCGGTGACCTTGAACTTCTCAGAGCCGACCGAGATCTGGTCGCCGTCGACCGTCACTTCGTGCGGGAAGCGGCCATGCACGCTGTCGTAGCGCAGCAGATGCGCATTGGTCTCGACCGGGCCGAGATCGTTGACGGCGACGACGTCGATGTCCTTGCGGCCGGATTCATGGATGGCGCGCAGGATGTTGCGGCCGATGCGGCCGAATCCGTTGATGGCAACTCTGACGGTCATGTTTCTCTCCCTGGGAGGCGGATGGGGTCCGCAGCTTCATAGCGGCGGACGGACAAAGAATCCAGCCTTGGAAGGCCTGGATTTAAATCGATTAGGTTGGGCCAGTCCGCCGAAACGGCCATGCGCGGTTTTGGCGGGCTCGCTTGCCTCAACCCTTACTTGCCATGCAGGCGGGCTTCCACCGCTTTCGCCGCAGCATCGGCGGTGATGCCGAAATGCGGATAGAGCTGCTCGATGGTGCCGGAGGCGCCGAAGCCGGTCATGCCGATGAAGATGCCGTCGCTGCCGATGATGTGGTCCCAGCCCTGACGGATGCCGGCCTCGATGGCGACCTTCACCTTCGCGCTGCCGATCGTGTTTCTGCGGTAGTCGTCGCTCTGCTGATCGAACAGTTCGAAGCAGGGCACCGATACGACGCGGGTCGGGTGGCCGTGCTGCTGCAGCAAATCACGCGCGCCGAGCGCGACCTCGACTTCGGAGCCGGTGGCGAAGATCGTCACCGCCGCCTCGCCGTTTGCCGCGGCCAGCTCATAGGCGCCGGATGCGCTGAGGTTCTTCTCGCTGTGCTCGGTGCGAACGGTCGGCAGGTTCTGGCGGGTCAGCGCCAGCGTCGACGGCGTCTTTTCGGATTCGAGCGCCAGCTGCCAGCATTCCGCCGTCTCGACCGCGTCGGCCGGGCGGAAGACCTTGTGGTTCGGAATAGCGCGCAGCGCTGCCATATGCTCAACCGGCTGGTGCGTCGGCCCATCCTCGCCAAGGCCGATCGAGTCATGGGTCATGACGAAGATCGAACGAATGCCCATCAGCGAGGCCAGGCGCATCGAAGGCCGGGCATAGTCGGAGAAGCACAGGAACGTGCCGCCATAGGCGATAAGGCCGCCATGCAGCGTTAGCCCATTGATCGCCGCCGCCATGCCATGCTCACGGATGCCGTAGTGGACATAGCGCTGGCCGTAATCGTCCGGCGTGATATTCTTGGTCTGGCTGGTCTTGGTGTTGTTGGAGCCGGTGAGATCGGCCGAGCCGCCGATGGTTTCCGGCACAGCGCCGTTGATGACCTCGAGCGCCATCTCCGACGATTTGCGGGTGGCGACCTTTGGCTTGTCGGCCGAGAGCTTCTTCTTGTAGTCGGCAATGACGCTGTCGAAGTTCGACGGCAGCTTGCCACTGACACGGCGTTCGAACTCGCCCTTCAGCTCGGCGTCCGTCTTGGCGAGACGCCCTTCCCAGTCAGCGCGGGCCTTGGCACCGGCCTGACCCGCCGCGCGCCATGCGTCGAGGATGTCGCCCGGAATCTCGAAGGGCGGCGAGTCCCAGCCGAAGAACTTGCGCGCGCCGGCGATCTCCTCGGCGCCGAGCGGCGAGCCGTGCGCCTTGTTGGTGCCGGCCTTGGTCGGGGCGCCGAAGCCGATGGTGGTCTTGCAGGCGATCATCGTCGGCTTGTCGGAGTGACGCGCCGCCTCGATCGCATAGGCGATCGCTTCCGGATCGAAGCCGTCGATGTGGCTGGCGTTCCAGCCGGAGGCCTGGAAGCGGGCGACCTGGTCGGTGTTGTCGGCCAGCGACACCGGACCGTCGATCGAGATGTTGTTGTTGTCCCACAGCACGATCAGCTTGTTGAGTTTGAGATGCCCGGCGAGCGCGATGGCCTCCTGGGAGACGCCCTCCATCAGGCAGCCGTCGCCGGCCAGCACATAGGTGTAGTGGTCGACGAGATCCTTGCCGAAGGCGGCATTCATGATGCGCTCGCCGAGCGCGAAGCCGACCGAGTTGGCAAGGCCCTGGCCGAGCGGCCCGGTGGTGGTCTCGATGCCGGCGGCATGGCCATATTCGGGGTGGCCCGCGGTCTTCGAGCCGAGCTGGCGGAAATTCTTGATCTGGTCGAGGGTCATGTCCTCGTAGCCGGTCAGATAAAGCAGCGAATAGAGCAGCATCGAGCCGTGGCCGGCCGACAGGATGAAGCGGTCGCGGTCAGCCCAGTGCGGGGCCCTGGCGTCGAATTTCAGGAAGCGGGTGAACAGCACCGTGGCGATGTCGGCGCAGCCCATGGGCAGGCCGGGGTGGCCGGAATTCGCCTTCTCGACTGCGTCCATGGAGAGAAAACGGATCGCATTGGCCATCCGGTCATGTTGTTCACGCGAGGTCATGCTTCCTCCGGGGTGGGGGTTTGAGGCCTTGGGAGAGGCCTGGAAAGGGTGCGCGACACATAGCAGGCGCGGCCCTTGAGTCAACAAATCGGTGCGTTTTTGCCGGCCTTGTGATGGTCCCGACAGACTTACATTAGCGTTAGCGGGGGACAGTCGCGAGAGCTTTATTGACGTTGCCTTCACACGGCGCCTAATGTTTCCTGGATAACGCGTTCTGAACGCGAACGATTCGGTGATGGGCAGGGTGCAGGACGAGCCATGACCGGGGAAACGACGCTCAAGGAAGTCATCGCCAGGCTGGGCAAAGCCATCGAAGGCCTGGAAAACGCCGTCGCGGCCAAGCTCGAGCACGAGCGCGACTATTCGGAGGCCGAGGCGGAGGTGCAGCGCATGAACGCCGATCGCTCCAGGCTGGCGCAGGAGCTCGACAATTCCGAAGCGCGAGCCGAACGGCTGGAAGACGCCAACAAGGAAGTCTCGCGCCGGCTGGTGACCGCCATGGAAACCATCCGCGCGGTGTTGGACAGGTAGGCCAATGGCACAGGTCACGGTTTCCATCGACGGCAAGCAGTATCGCATGGCCTGCGACGAGGGCCAGGAAGAGCATCTGATCGACCTGGCCGAGCGTTTCGACCGCTATGTCGCGCATCTCAAGGACTCGTTCGGCGAGATCGGCGACCAGCGGCTGACGGTGATGGCCGGCATCATGGTCATGGACGAGCTTTCCGAGCTGCAGAAACGCGTCAAGGGCATGGAAAGCGAAGTGGTGACGCTGCGCAAGACGCGCGACGAGGCGCTGGCCAAGGCCGGCAAGAACGACAGCGTGCTGACCGATGCGCTGGGCGCGCTGGCCCAGCGCATGGAAGACCTCGCGACGACGCTGGCGATCAAGAAGGCCTGAGCCTCGACGCGGCAGAAATTCCTGCCGCATTTGCCCGGAAAAGGTGAAAATATTTCGTCGCCGGTGCCATTCTCGGCGGCGGTTGCCGTATGAAGCATGCGGTCAGAGTGGTAGAGATTGCGAGCGGTGCCGGCGCGGCATGCCGGCGACAGTCAAAGGGTAGGGACACGTCATGAGTCTTCGTATCAACGATATCGCGCCGGACTTCACGGCCGAAACCACGCAAGGGACGATCAGCTTCCATCAATGGATCGGCGACGGCTGGGCGGTGCTGTTCAGCCACCCGAAGAATTTCACGCCGGTCTGCACGACCGAGCTCGGCACGATGGCCGGGCTGGAAGGCGAATTCAAAAAGCGCAACGTCAAGATCATCGGCATTTCCGTCGACCCGGTCGCCAGCCACGACAAATGGCAGGCTGACATCAAGACGGCGACCGGCCAGGAGGTGAAATATCCGCTGATCGGCGACAAGGACCTCGCGGTCGCCAAGCTCTACGAGATGCTGCCGGCAGGCGCCGGCGAGAGCTCGGAAGGCCGCACGCCGGCCGACAACGCCACGGTGCGTTCGGTCTATGTCATCGGGCCGGACAAGAAGATAAAGTTGGTGCTGACCTATCCGATGACCACCGGCCGCAACTTCGACGAGATCCTGCGCGTCATCGATTCCATCCAGCTGACGGCCAAGCATCAAGTGGCGACGCCGGCGAACTGGAAGCAGGGCGAGGACGTCATCATCACCGCCGCGGTTTCCAACGAGGACGCGATCAAGCGCTTCGGGGCGTATGAGACGGTGCTGCCTTATCTCAGGAAGACCAAGCAGCCGACGGCCTGAGGCCTGAGCCTTCCTTCTCCCCGTTTCACGGGGAGAAGGTGCCCGAGGGCGGATGAGGGGCAGCGCGGCGTTCCGCGATGGCCGCTGGTGTCACGGACAAGCTTTGGGAGATTGCGGATATCGTGGCACTGATCGAGGCGAAGGAAGCTGAAAAGCCGGTCGTGCGCGGCCCTTACAAGAAGCGGGCAGTAGCATGACGCAAAGGATCTCGCTCGCCTCAAAAATCACGCTGTCCTATGTGTTTGGCGTGATTGGAAGTTTGTTAGCCGTGTCGAATCCTTCGCCGGAGAATCCATGGTCTGAGACACTTTTGCTTTTCGCCGCTTATTTTGTGGCCGGCATCCTAGTGTCGTGGCCGCTTTACCTGGCAGCAGTTGTTGCAGCCATCGCTTTCCCACGCACTGTTGCCGGGAGACCAGGACTGTGGACTTCCGTGGCGGTTCTTATCGCAGTAAGCTTCTCTTTTTTGACCCTTCCGTATGACGGGCATTTCAGATCACTCGCTACGCTAGGGGCGCTCGCTGCTCTGCTCGCCGGCTTTTGTTTCTACTGCATAGCAAAGCCGATGAGGCAGATTTCAAACTAACCCGCTACCCATTCTGGGATGCGATTGTTTCCTTGCCCCGAAACGATACCCTCGCAGCGTCGGCGCTGCCCCTCATTGTCCTGCCGGACATTTCTCCCCGTATAGTGACGGGGAGAAAGGGCTGGACCGCCGCTTTCGCCAAACAAAAAAGGCGGCACCGCAGCGCCGCCTTTTTTCATTCATGCCTTGAGCCTTACGCCGCCGGCTGCGCCTCGATGGTGCGCAGCGCCTGCGTCTGGCGCTTGGCTGCGGCCTTGACCGCATCCTGCACCTTCTCGAAGGCGCGCACCTCGATCTGGCGCACGCGCTCGCGGCTGATGTCGAACTCGGCCGACAGTTCTTCCAGCGTCAGCGGCTCATCGGCGAGGCGGCGCGCCTCGAAGATGCGCCGTTCGCGCTCGTTGAGCACGGAGAGGGCGCCCGACAGCATGGCGCGCCGGTTTTCCAGCTCGTCCTGCTCGATCAGCATCTCTTCCTGGCTTTCGTGGTCGTCGACCAGCCAGTCCTGCCACTCGCCGGACTCGCCCTCGCTTGCCCGGATCGGAGCATTGAGCGAAGCGTCGCCCGACAGGCGACGGTTCATCGACACTACTTCCGCCTCGGAGACGTTGAGACGGGTGGCGATCTCGGCGATCTGGTCGGGCTTCAGGTCGCCATCGTCAAGCGCCTGGATCTTGCCCTTCACCTTGCGTAGGTTGAAGAACAGCCGCTTCTGGTTGGCGGTGGTGCCCATCTTGACCAGGCTCCACGAGCGCAGGATGTACTCCTGGATCGAGGCCTTGATCCACCACATGGCATAGGTGGCGAGCCGGAAGCCGCGCTCCGGTTCGAATTTCTTGACGGCCTGCATCAGGCCGACATTGCCTTCCGAGATCACCTCGCCGATCGGCAGACCGTAGCCGCGATAGCCCATGGCGATCTTGGCGACGAGCCGCAAATGGCTGGTGACGAGCTTGTGCGCGGCCGAAGTGTCCTCATGCTCGGCGTAACGCTTGGCGAGCATGTACTCTTCCTGCGGCTGAAGCATCGGAAAGCGGCGGATTTCTTCCAGGTAGCGGCTGAGGCCGCCTTCGCCGGAGACGATACTGGGTAGTGACTGGGCCATGATAGCGCCCCCTCTCTCTTGGAGTGATGCCCCCGAAACGCGGCGGGCATGTGACGCGAATGCCAAACGGCTCATCCGCGGCAACTGCTGTATATAGGAACAAAACCAGAAAGGACAGGCATTTGTTCAACACGAAACAGTGTGTCACGCTAAAGTGAACAACGCCAGTCAGGTTTTTTTGATGGTTGCTTTGAAGCGGGTCGATGGTCGGTTTGAAGCGGATCGATGGCGGGCTCAGAGCTTGCGAAAGCCGCCGACGAGTGCCTCCATGTCCCTCGGTATCGGCGCTTCGAACCTCATCGCTAGATGGGTAGCCGGGTGCTGGAATTCAAGGAGCCAGGCGTGCAAGGCTTGCCTGGCAAATGCGTTGACTTCGCCTTTCAGCGGTTCGGGCAGCCGGTTGGCCTTGGTGCGGAAGGCCTGGCCGTAATCGGGATCGCCGACCACGGGATGGCCGATATGGGCCATG